>JABUUR010000156.1 GCA_021443065.1 Fibrobacter sp. | reverse complement strand
AAGCCCGGGACGACAGAAGAGGGCTGCACTAAACGAAAGATCCCGGGTCAAGCCCGGGATGACAATTAGAAAGGAGGCCGGGATGACAATGCGTAAAACCCGGGATGAAAAAAGACGGCTTTGCAGCCGTCTTTTTTATGGAGGTAGGGAGAGTCGAACTCCTGACCTACAGATTGCGAACCTGTCGCTCTACCAACTGAGCTATACCCCCGTAGGTGTGCAGAATATAGTTATTATAGGCGGGGTTGGCAACATTCGCTATATTTGGGGCATGACAAAATCCATAGATATTCGCGATGCCCACGAACATAACCTGCGCCATGTCAGTTTAAATATCCCTCGTGATTCCATTGTGGTGGTTACCGGTGTCTCCGGTTCGGGCAAGTCCAGCCTTGCCTTCGATACGATTTTTCAAGAAGGGCAGCGTCGTTTTGTGGAATCCCTTTCTGCATACGCCCGTCAGTTCATCGGCCGCATGAAACACCCCGAGGTGGAAAGCGTTCGCGGAATATCTCCCACCATTTCCATTGACCAGAAGACGGTGAACCGCAACCCCCGCAGCACGGTGGGTACGGTGGTCGAAATCCTGGACCATTACCGCCTGCTGTTTGCCCGCCTGGGGGTTCCTCATTGCCCGGAATGCGGTCGCGTAATCCAGGCACAGACGGTGGACCAGATTGTGGACAACCTCTATGCCGGCGACGGTGAAATCCAGGGGGTGCCCCGTCAGATAACGGTGATGGCGCCTATTGTCCAGGAACGCAAGGGGGAATACCGTAAGGAATTGGCGGAACTCAAGGAAAGCGGATTTGTACGGGTCCGGGTGGACGGTGAAATATACCGCATAGACGAAGTCCCCCAGTTGGTGCGATACGAAAAGCACACCATAGAGGCTGTGGTGGATAGGCTGACCCTGGAACGCAAGAACATGAGCCGCCTTCGGGAAGCCTTGGAAGGTGCCCTGAAATTGACGGAAGGGAAACTGGTGTCTTTTTTGTTTGGAGACGGGGAATACCGCCTGCAGGGTACGTTGCTGGCCTGCCCCAAGTGCGGTGTTTCCATTCCGGAACTGGAACCGCGGTTCTTCAGTTTCAACGACCCCAAGGGGCAGTGCCCCGTGTGCAAGGGCATGGGCGAGTCCTGCGTGTTCGACGAAGACCTGGTGGTGCCCGACAAGAACTTGTCCATAAACATGGGCGCCCTGGCCTGCCAAAAGAAAGATACGGGTGACGTAATCTTTAGCGATTTCGGCTGGAAGGATTTGCGCATCATTGCCCACGAAATGAAATTTTCCCTGGATACCCCCTGGTGCAAGTTGAAGCCCGCCCAGCAGAAGGCGGTGCTGTACGGCACCCCCAGCGGTTCCATGCGTGGCGTAATCTCGGTGATGCAGGAATTGTGGGATATGTGGCACATTTACCACTTTCGCAAGTACATGCAGATCGGGGTGTGCCCGGAATGCAAGGGAACCCGGATCAATCGCATGGCCAACGCGGTGAAGTTCCACGGGCACAACCTGACGGAAATGACGGAATGGTCCGTGGAAGAGTCTGTGGAATTTTTCAACAAGTTGGACTTGAGTGAAAAGGAACTGCGGATCGGTCGGGAAGTGCTGAAGGAAATCCGAGGCCGCCTGAGTTTTTTGAATGCGGTGGGGCTTGGCTACCTGAATATATCCCGGAAGGCCTCCACCCTCAGTGGCGGTGAGGCCCAGCGCATTCGCCTGGCAAGTGCCGTGGGCGCAGGCCTCCAGGGAGTGCTTTACGTGATGGACGAGCCCAGCATTGGGCTTCACCCTCGGGATAACGACAAATTGCTGGGAATGCTGGACCATTTGCGCGCCCAGGGCAACAGCCTCATTGTGGTGGAGCACGACGAAGACACCATGCGTCATGCGGATTACGTCGTCGACGTGGGCCCCGGTGCAGGCGTTGAAGGCGGGGGCATCATTGCCGCAGGTACGGTGTCGGAACTGGAAAAGAACAAGGACTCCTTGACCGGTGCCTATTTAAGCGGGCGCAAGGCTATCGAGGTCCCTGCCTGCCGAAAGAAAATCGACAAGGATACCCCGAAGATCAAGATATGCGGCGCTGCCGAAAACAACCTGAAGAACATCGACGTGGAAATCCCGCTGGACGGCGCCTTGACCGTTGTGACTGGGGTTTCGGGCTCCGGCAAGAGCACTCTTGTGAACCAGATTCTCCGGCGGGAACTGGCCCGGGTGTTCTTCAATTCCGAGGAACCCGTTGGCAGGTTTGACCATCTGGAAGGCATTGAGAACATCGACAAGGTGATTGAAATCGACCAGACTCCCATTGGCCGCACTCCCCGCAGCAATCCTGCCACCTACACCAAGATTTGGGACGACATCCGCGACCTGTTCGCCTCCATGGAAGAAAGCCGGATCCGCGGCTACAAGAAGGGACGGTTCAGTTTTAACGTCAAGGGCGGTCGTTGCGACGCCTGTGAAGGAGCCGGAGTCAAGGAAATCGACATGCACATTCTGCCCAGCGTGCAGGTGACTTGCGAGGTCTGTAACGGCAAGCGTTTTAACGACGCAACCCGTGAGGTGTATTTCAAGGGGAAAAACGTCTCGGAGATCCTGGACATGAGCATCGGGGAGGCCGCCGAATTTTTCAAGGACCAGCCCCGCATAGCAAAGCCTCTGGACCTCCTTTGCGAAGTGGGACTTGGCTACCTGACTTTGGGGCAGCCTTCCACCACATTGAGCGGCGGCGAGGCCCAACGTATCAAGATTGCTGCGGAACTTCGCAGACCCGGTACCGGCAAGACGTTGTATCTGCTTGACGAACCTACCACGGGCCTGCATTTCGAGGATATCCGCAAATTGATGGACTGCCTGAATCGTTTGCGGTCGTTGGGGAACAGTATCGTTGTCATCGAGCATAATCTGGATGTGATCAAGTGCGCCGACTGGATTGTGGACCTGGGGCCCGACGCAGGTGTTCATGGGGGTGAGGTGATTGCGGTTGGCACCCCGGAACAGATTGCAAAGTGCAAGAAATCTGAAACCGGACGCTATTTGGCTCCCGTACTTGCCAGGGCAAAGAACGGTTACAAGCCCGTCACCCGCCTGATGGGAAGTCTTGCAGAAAACAAGGCCCGATACAATGCGACCTCTGCGAAGATGGCCGCGGCCATGAAAGGTGACGGACCATCCCTGGACATCGAAGTCCGCGGGGCCCGCAAGCACAACCTGAAGAATATCGACGTGACCATTCCCCGCCACAAGTTGACCGTGGTGACCGGTGTTTCGGGCTCCGGCAAGTCCAGTCTGGCGTTCCATACCCTCTTTAGCGAAGGCCAGAGGCGATTTGTAGAAACCTTGAGCACCTACGCCAGACGCTTCTTGGGCCGCCCGGACCGGGGTAGCGTGGATTCTATTTCGGGCCTGGCCCCGGCTATCGCGATCGACCAGAAGTCCGCCAGCAAGAGCCCCCGCAGTACGGTGGCCACCCTGACGGAAATTTACGACTATTTCCGCATTTTCTGGTCACGGGTGGGTACGCCCCACTGCCTTAAGTGTGGAAAGCCTGTCGATTCCTACGCCGTGGGCGACCTGATGCGGTGGGTCTTCGATCGCAAGCTGGACAAGATGGTGACCGTCCTTGCCCCCTTTGAAATCAAGGACGTGTTGAAACTTTCCATGATCCTGAAGGAAAAGGGCTACCGTAAGGTTTACATGGGCGGAAAACTGCTGGACCTGCCGTTTCCCAAGGTGCCCACCCGCGAAAAGCAGGCTCTGGCTGTCGTAGACCAGGTGGTGGTGAAGGAAGAAAACCGCGCCCGCCTGGTGGAGGCCTTTGAAAGGGCCTACCGCGACGGCAACGGGATTCTCTTTGTGGATTGCGAAGGAGAGGAACGTTTGTGCGCCAGTGAAAAGCCCGGCTGCCCCGGCTGCGGCTGGTACATGGACAGCGCCCTGAACCCCAAACTCTTCAGTTTCAATACACATTGGGGCGCCTGCGAAAACTGCCTTGGCCTTGGCCTTGTGAAAGACTCCAGGTTCGAATCTGGAAAGGTGTGCCCCAAGTGCCGTGGGGAACGTCTAAAGCCCGAGTACCTGGCCGTGCGAATCGGCGGCGGGCGGGGCGAGAAAAAACAGGGCAAGAAAAATTTGGGCATGAACATCATGGATGTTCATCACATGAGCATCGACAGTGCCCGCGATTGGTTTGCTGGTGTTTCCTTCGAAGGCGAAAAGAACGGGGCTGGGAAGGCCAAGGTGGCGGAACCCTTGCTGCGAGAAATCATCGCTCGCCTAGATTTTTTGAAGAGCGTGGGCCTGGGCTACATCGGTCTGGACCGTTCCGGCGATACCTTGAGCGGCGGTGAATCCCAGCGGATCCGCCTGGCGAGCCAGATTGGCAGTGGCCTGGAAGGTGTGCTCTACGTACTTGACGAGCCTACGGTGGGGCTCCATGAAAGCGATACGGCGAAACTTTTGGATACCTTGTTCCGCCTGAGGGACTTGGGCAATACCCTGGTGGTCGTGGAACACGACATGAAAATGATGGAGGCCGCGGACCATATTATCGACATGGGGCCTGCCGCCGGTGAATTCGGCGGGGAGGTGGTGGCCGAAGGCTCCCCGAAGGCCTTGTCGAAACCCTATGCCCTGCAGCAGTTCCCCCGCAGTGAAACGGTGAAGTACTTGACCCGCAGCAACCCCATTACGAACCAGATTGAAGCGAAACCCATTACCGACGGGACTGAATTCTACGAGTTCGAAAACCTTACGAAGAACAACCTGAAGGATATTTCCGTGAAGTTTCCCAAGGGGGGCATCTCCGTGGTGTGCGGCGTTTCCGGTTCCGGCAAGAGTTCCATGGTCATGGATGAAATTTATCCGGCGTTGAAAAGCAGGTTCCAGGCCCGAGGGAAAAAGAAACAGTCCGGTGAAGTTTTGCTGGTGGACCAGAGTCCCATTTCGGGCACGCCCCGCAGCACTCCCGCCAGTTTCACCGGGGTTTTTGACGATATCCGTCAGTTGTTTGCCAAGTTGGAACAGTCTAAGGTAAAGGGCTTTGACTACGGGCGGTTCAGTTACAACATTGCGCGGGGGCGTTGCGCCGCCTGCGAAGGCCGCGGTGCCATTTCCGTAGAGATGCACTTTCTTTCGGACGTGTGGGAAGTTTGCGAAGCCTGCGGCGGTAAACGCTACAATCAGGAAACCTTGTCGGTGTACTTCAAGGGCAAGAACATTGCCGACGTATTGGACATGCGTGTTTCAGAGGCTTGCGAATTTTTCAAGGACCAGCCTAAGATATTGCCCAAGTTGGAAGCCCTTCGTGATGTGGGCCTGCCCTACGTAAAACTGGGCCAGCCAGTGACCACCCTGAGCGGCGGCGAAAATCAGCGCCTTAAGTTGGCTGCCGAACTTGCCCGCAAAAACGCCCCTGAGATGGTGTATCTTTTGGACGAACCTACCACGGGTTTGCACTTGAAGGATATTCAGACCCTGTGGAACCAGTTGCGCAAACTTTCGGCACGGGGAAATACGGTGATAATCATCGAACATCACCCCGATATTATCCGATTGGCCGACTGGAAGGTGGAATTGGGCCCTGTGGGCGGCGGAAACGGCGGTCATCTGCTTGAAATGGGCTGCAATGGATCTTTTTAATATTATCTTTGTGGATAGAAGGAGAGATTCGCACAATTCCTGTTTGTGCTTCTAGCAGATATGAAGTTCCTAAGGTCGTTGATTTTTTTATTGTTGGCTGTTCCGGCTGTTGTGTTGGCCGGAAACGAACGGATGTTCCGGATTGCTGCGGATCAGTTTCAGGAAGGGGCCCTTTTAAAGAAAGATTCGAAAATTGCAATTGTGCACGAAGGCTTTAAATCCATTTCGGAAATACCTCAGCTTCCGCTTCACGCCCATACGTTTTATTTGCGCCATAAAAAAAGTTCCAAGGAATTTTACTGGTACAAGGGCCAGGTGGAAGACGAAAACTTTGCTAATCTTCACGCGTTCAGCATGAAGGAAAATCTTTTGAAGCCCGAGGAAATGGTCTATACCCGTTTTTACGGGTCTCGCAACTCCAGGGCCTTTCAGGATGAAACCGATATTTACTTCGACAAGGAATTCATTTACTCCTCCCGTGTTTCCACTCTGTACTTTATGAAAGATGGCCGTTGGAAGGAAATCAAGGAGACGAATCGTCCGGGCGCCATTATTATCGACACGTCCGTAGCCAATTTGCAGTTTACCTCCCTGACTAAACGGATGAGCCGACCGGTAAGCAAGATATATCCTGTAAAACCAGGGCTGTACGCCTTTGATTTTTCTGCCCCGGATTTCTTGCCTTATGTGGATTTTGTCTATGTCAAGAATTCTGAATTTGTAACCTTCGTGCCGCAGATGGTTCCCCTTGACACGGAATCCGTTGTTCCCGTAAAAACGGATGTGACCGGGGAGGCTATCGACAAGGCCCAAAGCCTCGAAGAGGTGGAAGGCCTGTACGACAAATTCCATAGCGATATCAACCTGACCTTATCCATGCTGGATACTAGCGAATTTGACAAGAAGTATCCGAAAATGAAAACATCCTTTGATGTTTTTGAATTGAATATTCCCGAGGATATGCCGGAATATAGGCAGTATGTGGAACAGTACAACAAACGTAGGGCCGAGACAAAAAAAATCTGGCAAGCCTATAAGTTGGGTGTGGCGGGCATTTTAGAAACGAAACTCCTCGACAGGCTGGACAGTTTGCAGCAGAAACCTCTTTCTGGAACGATGGTTCCCGAAAAAATCGAACCTATCTTTGAGAATGCTCCCGATTCAAAAAACAAGCGGATTTCCGCCATCCGCCTGACGTTCGGCAAGGAATACGGTCGTTTTGACGTGTCATGGGTCGGCAATGCAAGCGGTGTGGTTCCCGATACTTTGTATGCCATTCTCGATGCGGCTTCCTCTGTAACGGCCCACTTGACTTTGGAAAAGAACAGGCCGGTCTGGATTTATAAGGACGGAACTTTGACTGGACGTCACCACTACCGCTACATCAGGCTGGAACTGATTATTGATGAAGAAACCTATGCTTGCCGTGGTGAATTTAAATTGCCATCCTATATTGCGGAGCAACCTGAAGTTCAGGAGTGGGTAGGCAAGTTCGTGCGTCCTGTAGCGGCGCCTGTCGCTGTTGCCACGGCAAAGGTTGTTGAACCTGCTGCACCCGATACTGTGGCCGCCGATACCGCTGCGATTCAAGATTTGGGTTCCGCCACTGCAAATTCCGTTGCCGCAGACAGAGTGTCTGCAGTTGACTCGGTCGCAATGGACTCTTCCGCGGCTGTCGGTGCAGACTCCGTATCCGCTGATACTGCAAATTTAGACTCTGCTAAGGCTGCTGTTGCCGACACCATCGCGAATGACTCCGCCTCCGCAGACTCTTTGGTTGCCGACACCATCGCGATTGACTCCGCCTCCGCAGACTCTTTGGTTGCCGACTCCGCCGCACTTCAAACTGCCGCAGACTCGGTGGTTGCGGATACTGTGATTGCGGATTCCTCCGCACTTCAAGGTGCAGACTCCGCGGCAGTTGAAACCGCCCCTGCCGATTCGTCGGGCTCTGCAGGGCCCGTGGTCGCAGAATCCGTCGAAAAGGAAAATGTTGCCCCGATGGATAGTTCCTTGGGCCGCATACGGAAAGATGCCGCTTACGGCACCGTGGCCTTGATCGACTCCGGTTCCTTCAGTTACAAGGGTAAGGTGGTGTCCATGTCGCCTTTTGCAATTCACACCACTGAGGTCACTCAACAGTTCTACCAGGAAGTCATGGACCGTCGAAATAAAATAGACCGTCGCAAGGACCGTTCCGTCTTTGTAGACCCTCAAAAGCCTGTCCATAATATCTCCTGGAACGATGCCCGGGAATTCTGCCTGGCCATTGGCGGTGACCTTCCTACCGAAGCACAGTGGGAATTTGCAGGCCGCGCCGGCAATAACGAGGGTGCCTTGTGGAATCTAGATGAAAAACCCGATCCAGGTGTTTACGCCGTCTATCAGGAAAATTCTTACAAACAAATGAAGGGTGCCCCGGATTACGGCCCCCAGGCTGTCGGAAGCAAGAAACCCAACGAGTGGGGACTTTACGACATGTCCGGTAACGTTGCCGAATGGACCAAGGACAAGTATTTTGTGTTCTCCCTGATTGTAGAACCTTCCAACCCCACGGGTGCATGGATGGGCTCCGATAAGGTGTACAAGGGCGGATCCTGGAAGGACCAGGAAAAGCGTTTGTACTTGACCTCGCGAGAAAACGAAGATCCTCGTTACTGGTCCAACTCTATCGGATTCCGCTGTGCTTTCCCTCGCAGTACATTTGAGGCAAAATGATGAGTAATGAAAAAATTGAAAAACAAGAAGAAAAACCTCTGCGCCTATTCAAGAGGATTACCGCAATTCCCTATCTGCTGGTCATTGTCGCCTTGCTGATGCCTTTGACCACCGTGTCCTGCAACGACGACAAGGTGATTGCGTCCCCTAATCTGTACGAACTTGCGTCCGGCTTGGATCTAGACGATGCCTTGCAGGAACCTGCCCTGGGAATGCTGAAAAAGATGGAGACGGGCAACCCTGCCGCATTGGAAAAGTTCCGCGGGACCATGCCCAATTTTCCGAAGATGGAACCCATGCCCTTTTTGTATGCCATCTTGATTGGAGCCTTTATTGCCGCCGCCTTCGCCTGGATTTCGCCTTTGGGTTCCATCGCCATGGGCATGATGACCATGGTGGCCATGAGCGCTTTTTTCGCAAAATTGACCGAGATACTTGCCGCCCTGGGAATCCCCTTGCTTTCCGTGAATCCGGGGCACGGCTACTATGCGGCCACGATGATGATATTCATCGGTACCGCCATGAACCTGGCCACCATCATCAGGCCGATTATTGTGGAACTGAAAGCCCGACGGGCAAAGAAAAAATCGGCGCATCAGTAAGCCCCCGTGGCAAAAGTTGCATTGTGAGTTCGGGGGCTTCGCTTCCTGGAAGCATGTGGTCCAAAAATCTTTAGAAAAGTAAGCGCTACACGTTGAAGCGGAACAGCATGATGTCGCCGTCCTGCACCACGTATTCCTTGCCTTCGGTACGGAGTACGCCGGCTTCCTTGGCGGCATTCCAACTGCCGTACTTCATGAAGTCTTCGAAGGCCAGGGTTTCTGCACGAATGAACCCGCGCTCGAAATCGGAGTGGATGACGCCTGCGCATTGAGGAGCCTTGAAGCCTGCCTCGAAGGTCCAGGCGCGGCATTCCTTTTCGCCTGCGGTCAGGAAGGTGCGAAGTCCGAGAATCTCGTAACCCTTGCGGACTACGGCGTCCAGGCCGGATTCCTTGAGTCCCAGGTCCTTCAAAAATTCCAGCTTGTCGAGAGGTTCCATCTGTGAAAGTTCTTCTTCGATTTTCCCGCTGATCATGATTACTTCGTGACCGTTCTTGGCGGCGTAATCCTTGAGGGCATCCACGTAGGCGTTGCCTGTGAGAATGTCGTCTTCCTTTACGTTGGCGCAGTAGAACAGGGGCTTTGCGGTAAGGAGCGACAGGTCCTTGATCACCTGGTCCATTTCTTCGCTGTCGCCGATGAGACCGCGGGCGGGCTTGCCTTCCTGGAAAGCGTCCCGGAGTTTTTCGCAGGCGGCAAGGCGGGCCTTGGCCTCGGCACCGCCCATGCGGGCGTTCTTTGCCTCGGTGGCAAGGCGCTTTTCCACAGACTCAAGATCCTTGAGAATCAGTTCCGTCTCGATGATGTCTACGTCGCGGACTGGATCCACGGATCCGTGGACGTGGACGATGTCGCCGTCGTCAAAGCAGCGGACCACTTCCATGATGGCCTGGCATTCGCGGATGTGGGTAAGGAACTGGTTGCCCAGGCCTTCGCCCTGGGCGGCTCCCTTGACAAGGCCTGCGATGTCTACGAACTCGGTGACGGCGGGAACGATGGACTTGGGGTTGTAAACCTTCACCAGTTCGTCCAGGCGGTAGTCCGGTACGCTTACCATGCCCACGTTGGGGTCGATGGTGCAGAAGGGGTAGTTTGCGGCTTCGGCGCCTGCGTTGGTGATTGCGTTAAAGATGGTGCTTTTTCCCACGTTGGGGAGTCCGACGATACCACATTTAAAACCCATGATAAACTCCATTTAAACTGCCGGACTTTTCCGGCCTTTAATTTTTTGCGCACTAAAGTTAGTAAAAAGGGGGTGTGGTCGGTGCGGCTCTTTTGCTAAATTTGTGCTCCGTTATGGCAAATGCAAAGAACATGAACTTGCTTTCGGGATCCATCTGGGACAAAATCCTGAAGTTTGCCATACCCCTGGCCGCAAGTTCCATCTTTCAGCAATTGTTCAATTCCGCGGACGTGGCCGTGGTGGGTAAGTTTGCTGGCGATGCTGCCCTTGCCGCGGTGGGGGCGAACACCTTCATTATCAACCTGATGGTGAACCTCTTTGTGGGCCTTTCCATCGGGGCCAATGTGGTGGTGGCCAACGCCTTAGGCGAAAAAAGTTTTCGGGCAGTGTCCCGGGGCGTCCACACGGCGATTGCAGTCTCCGGTGCGTGCGGAATTTTTCTTTCGGTGGTGGGAATCGTTTTTGCAAGATTCATCTTGAGTGCGATTTCTACGCCCCCCGATATTCTGGATGACGCGGTACTCTATTTCCGCATCTACTTCGTGGGTATGCCCTTTATTATGTTGTTCAACTTTTGCTCCGCAATCCTCAGAAGCAAGGGCGACACCAAGCGACCTTTCTATGTTCTTCTTGTGGCGGGTGCCGTCAACCTGGTGCTGAACGTCATATTCGTCGTAGGCTTCGATATGGATGTAGACGGCGTTGCCGTTGCCACAGTCATTGCCAATGTGGTGAGTTCCTTGGCCGTCCTGTACTTCTTGATGCACGAAGCGGGACCATTCAAGTTTGAATTCTCTAAACTTCGCATTACTCCGTTTATCTTGGGCCGCATCGTAAAAATCGGTTTGCCCGCTGGCGTCCAGGGGGCACTTTTCTCTTTCAGCAATGTGTGCATCCAGTCGGCGATCAACAGCCTGGGTTCTACGGCGGTGGCGGCTTCTGCCGTGGCCATGAATCCGGAATTGATCGTGTATTTCTGGCTTGCCTCCTTTGGCCATGCCTGCGTGACTTTCGTGGGGCAGAACTACGGCGCCCGCAACTTGGAACGTTGCCGCAAAATTGTCCGCTGGACTCTTTTTCTTTCGGGGCTTACCACTTTTATCCTGGGAGCCTTGACCTGCCTTTTCTATTACCCCATCCTGTCCATCTTTACCAACGACGAAAACGTCATTGCCACTGGGGCCTACCGCGTGTTCATTGTCATTGGCCTTGAGTTTATCAACGTGCTAATCGATGTCACCTCCGGGGCCCTTCGAGGCATGGGTAAGTCCATGTTGCCTACCTTGATCTGTGTCTTTGGCATTTGCGGAGTGCGTATTTCCTGGGTCCTGTTCATATTCCCCAGGTTTGGCACCTTCAAGGCCCTCATGCTCTGCTATCCCATAAGTTGGCTTACGGCGGGTTCCGTCCTGGTATGCGTATATGTGGCGTTTATGAGGAAAACAAGGCTTGAATGGTCCAGAGGTTCATGAGGTCGGCTGTTTTACTTGACTCCTGATTTTACAGGTAATCCGAGTTTTGTATATTTCCTTGTGATGAAAAACTTTATCTTGACCACATGTATCGCGTTGGCTTGCCTTACGGCTTGCGTTTACGAGCCCGAGCCTTTTACCGCAACCGAGACAGGAACGGAATCAAACAAGGAATCCGGTTCCGTCGCCGAATTCGGGGAATTGTATTCCATTAACGGTAACTTTCAGGTTTGCAACCCTTCCGTAAGCCAGGATACGGTAAATTACCCGGCCTCCATGCTGTGGTTGAACTTCAAGAACATTTCTGTGGATACGGATGATTCCGCCTATCCCACTGCCAAGAAACTGGTGAAACAGCACGACCGCCTGACGGTTTCCGATACGTCCAACAAGGTGGTCTGGTTTTTCATGGCGGATTCCTCCGAGGGGGATTGCCTGTTCCAGGACCCGGAATGGAGTACTCACGGCGGTTTCGTAGTTACGCTTAGGTCCTTCGACAAGACCGGGGGTAAATGCAAGGATGAAAACCAGGATTACGGCATCATGGCCATCCGCATGGTAGACAAGAAAAGGTTTTACTTTTACGGCCAGGGGATTAGCGACAAGTCTACGCCTCACCTCTGGATCGATCCTTCCGCTCAGGTGGATACCACGGCGGACACTTCCACCGTCGAGGGCTTTTTTGGCACAAGGAACGTCCGTTTGACCTATGTGGACCCCCAGGACGGTATCGTGTTTGTAGACCTTTCCAAGGTGGAATCCCTGGAAGATCTTGAAAAGACCTTGGCAAAACCCCAAAAACTCAAGAAGCCTTCTGGCCTCAAAGACTGGTTGCTGGACAGCCCCATGTTCTCCCCTGACGGCGAATACATTGTGTTCAACGCCTTCGACGGCTCTGAAACAAGCTGGGAATCCTATGTGCAGGAGCTTTCCGAAACGTCCTCGCCTGTGAAAATGAAGGTCCTGGACAAAATGATGTCGCCTCCGGCCCAGCCCCACTGGTATAAGAACGGCGACCGCCTTTTTGTGGTCTGGACGGAGTTCCCCTCCGGCTCCAAGATATTGAACCTGAACGACTTGAGGAATCCTTCGGTTCAGGGGGGCGACTATGGGCGTACCGCAATGCGTGAGGTTTCTTTAAAACATGGGGGGCCTGCGGACTTTGCCGTAGAATGGGTCGGCGATGTCCGCGAACTGGCTCCCGTCCCCATGATGGGCGGGCGATCTCCGGATGGACGTTTCCTTGCCACCGGCACCAACCATGCATTTATGCTTAAACTTCCGTGAGGCGTAGAATGAAGACCATTTCAAAGAACGTTTGGGTCATGTCTGCCTTGGCGGCGGTTTGTTCCTTGGCTTTTATCGCAGGTTTCATGGCCCCTGTGGAGGTCGCCACACCCTGGGAATCTATCGGCGGTTGCGGCGCAGGCGGCTCCGGCGGCGGTGCCGGCGACGGTATCAAGTGGATTGGCCAGGGCGTGTCCGGCGGTTACCTGGAGGTGGAAGCCTTTACCAAGTACACGGTGGGCCAGAATTTTTCCGGGGTAACCTTGACCCCTCATTTGTCCATGAAGCCCACCTGGTCCACGAAACTGGGCTTGAGCATTCCCTGGATGAGCCATCGGGGCGAAGTGCAGTACCGCACCAACCAGATTCCGGCGGACCGCTCCACGGGCGGCCTGGGCGATATATCCATCGACTTCAGCAAGACCATCGGCAGTGGCGGTGCGGCCTCCCTTTCGGCAAGCCTTTCGCTGCCTACGGGACAGTACGACATCAAGCGCGGTACCGATGCCGCGGAGATGATCCTCCCCGGCAGTTTCCAGAAGGGTTCCGGATTATACAGCCTGACCTTGGGCTGGGACTATAGCCGCGATACGGACAAGGGCATTTGGCTGTACGGCCTGACCTACACCCACCCCTTTGCCATGCACTTGATTTCTGGTGAAAACGAGTTTAACGACACCTACTGGAAGAACATGGAACGTAAGGGCGACCGATTCAACTATCGTTTCAAGCCTTATGGCGAAAACGACCTGGGCGCCTACACTCCGCCTACGGTGGGTGGCTCCATCGCCTACGGCTATCGCGGGCGCGCAGGCATTGTGCAATCCGTCGGGCTTAACTTCTCGGTTCCTCTTGGGGTGGCCTGGATTTCGTCCGAAACGGCGGGCACCTACGACCCTCGACCCGACCCCGACCATCAGGCCTGGGCCGCGGCCATCGCTTACGGCATCGAATTTTCCAATGCGGATTTCCCCGTTTTCCTGGCTCTGTCCATTCCTATCCACGACAAGGCCGGCGGTGCGAATTCCCAGGACGAGTACGACGAAACGCCCATGAAAAAATGGAATGCTCCCGACTGGAGCGATATTGGTCAGCAGTGGACAATCGCCGTGGGTGTCAAGGGCAGTTTTTTCTAAGCCCCGAAATGCGGCTTTTCGCGGCAGAGTCCTAGGCTCTGGGGTGGGTCTTCTTGAATGCTTCCCGGAGGCGCTCTGCGCTGATGTGGGTGTAAACCTGGGTCGTCGAAATGCTTTCGTGCCCGAGCATTTCCTTGACGCTCATGATTTCGGCGCCGTTCTCCAGCAGGTGTGTTGCAAAACTGTGGCGCAGCACGTGGGGGCTTGCCTTGCCCTCCCAGCCGATGGACCTGAGCAGGTCGTGGATGTCGTTGCGCAGTGTCCTTATTCCAAAGGGCTTGCCGTCTTCGCTGAGAAACACGTAACCGGTGGGGGTGGGCAGGTGGCCTGCTTCCGATTGCCTTTGCCTGAACTCCTCGATGCGGCTTAGCAGGGCTTCTGTCACTGGCACGATGCGTTCCTTGTTGCCCTTGCCTATGACCCGTACCAGGTGCTCCTTTTCCTGTATTTGATTCCAGCGGAGCCCTTGACATTCCGAGATACGCAAGCCGGACCCGTAGATAAGTTCAAGCAGAAGCCTCGCCCGCAACTGGGGCAGCGTGGGGTTTTCCAGTTCAGGGAATTTTTCTTCGGCAAGGTCCTTCTGGCTCATGAAAGAAACCAGGCGCTTGGGACGCTTGGGCATAGGTACGTTTCCGGCAGGATTTGTAGAAACGATCTTGGACCGCACCAGGTATTTCCCGAAACTCTTGAGGGCTGCCAAGTGTTCGCAAATGCTTGCAGGCGACAGCCCTTGTTTTATCTTCATGTCCCACACAAAACTTTTGACGTTCGCCTCGCAAAAATCTTCGAGGGTGGGACTTTGCTGCAGGTGCGAAAGGAACTTCTCAAGGGACTTCCTGTAGGTATCTATGGTACGGGGCGAAAAGTGCCGCTGTACCTCAAGGTATGTCAAAAAATGCTTGGTTTGTTCAGAAAGGTCCATTTATGTATATTCCTTGGAATAGGCATTACAAAAATAATCTATCTTAGTTGCCAAGTTATGACAGGTGCAGGAAATTATTTCTCTTTCGAAAGGGGCGGGCTTTTTTGCCTGGTCCTTTTGTTCCTGCTTTCCAGTGCTTCTTTAGGTGCGGACCGCGTGGTGGGGGCGAATTCTTCCCTGGAAATAAACCCCGGGGCCCGTTCTGCGGCGCTGGGATCTGCGACCATGGCGGTAGACGGGGATTATCTGGGGCTTACCGTAAATCCATACCAACTGGCCAACGTGAACTACGCCTGGGCGTCCCTTTCCCATACAGAGTATTACGAGAATACCAAGTTCGACTTCGCCTCCGCGGTAATCCCCCTGGGTAGTGGCCAAGGCGTGGGCATTTCCTTTGCCCGATTCGGGGCCGACGACATTCCCTACATCAAGGACGGCGAACCTCTCCCCGAGGGCTTTCTTTACAACACCATGTCCATGTCCGACTGGATGTTCTCCATTTCCTACGGACGGAAACTTTTTGAACGTTTCGACCTGGGCGTGTCTTTCCACTGCTTGTACCGGGACCTGGACCAGTCGGGCTTCGGATTTCGCAGTGACGTGGGCATCCGTTACCGTGTATTCGACCAACTTTACGTGGCGGGCCTGCTGAAGGGCTGGACATCTTCTGCCACGGTCTGGGGTTCCGGGGAGTTCGAATACGCTTCTCCGGAGGTCTACCTGGCGGCAAGTTATGGCATTACCATCCCTTACCTTTACGGAAAACTGGGAATGTACTGGCAGAGTGCCGGATTGTTCCACCGGGAATCCAGGGAAATGGGCTTCGGTGACGACGACCGGGGTGGCCGCATCTGGGAAAGTCCCTTGGACTGGCTTTCGGGCGGTCGCGGCGGCGTGGAACTGGCCTTTGATTTTGGCTTGTCCCTCCGGGTGGGTTTAAGCAGTTTTACCACGTTCCAAAGTGTAACCGCAGGGGCGGGTCTTGTCATCGCCAAGTTCGTGAAGATAGACTACGGCTTCGAGTCCCACCCCGTCTTGTCGCCGGTGCATCGCATCAGTGTAAGTTTCAGCCCCTACTTGTTCTCCAAGAAGCCTCGTCCTGGCACGCCGGAGGCTGCGGTTACGGTCCGCAAGTCGTCGCTCTTGATGGAAGAGTCCGAGGAGCCGGAAGAAGATACTTCGGCAGAAAACCCGGCGGAGATTCCTGAAGTCGTAGAAGAAAACGCCCAGCCCGGTTCTAACGAAACGCCTGTGGAAACTGCCGGCGATGGAGGTGTTCTACCGGCGGAAAAGCCTGGCGATGCCCCCGCCTCGGGTGTGGTTTTGGAAACGGAAGACGAAATTTTGGAGTAAAACAACCAAAAACAGGCGTTTTTACGTGACGAACGTCTCTTTCGGGGAATAAATAGGCTATATTTTCAGCATGCCTCAATTGAAGAATTATCGCGAAGTTGGAAATTTTGACTTACTGTCTGCACCCC
Source organism: Fibrobacter sp. (assembly GCA_021443065.1). Lineage (GTDB taxonomy): Bacteria > Fibrobacterota > Fibrobacteria > Fibrobacterales > Fibrobacteraceae > Fibrobacter. Next base: position 3,764 of record JABUUR010000156.1, on the reverse strand, counting down.
TCAATCCTATTGGGGCCTTTGATGCCGAACGGTTTAAACAACAGGTTCGCGATCTTTTGGCAGAAAAACAAGACGAAAAGTTCCTTGCCGTGGATCTTTCCGGGCTGGATTTCGTGTACAGCGACGCCTACAACGCTTTTATCATGTTCCAGCAGGAGATGTCTAGCCGGGGCGGCATGTTCGCCGTTCTTACCAACAACAAGATCATTGTTGACGGTTTGAAAAAGGCAGGCCTCGACAAGACCATCAGGGTTTTCGCCTACGAAGCAGAACTGATGTCCTTCTCGCTGCATACACCCTCTTCTGCCGAAGGCCTTTCCGACGGCGACATGGATTCCGGTGCAGTCGCTTCCCAGAACATCAATTCCGAAATCAAGTCCGCGGCCTCGGAGCGTCACACAGGTTCCCATCGTCGCTTTACCAAGAGTTTCAATGCCATCGCCAAGGACGACAAGAAATCCCAGAAGAAGGGCTTGGACATGCCTTTCGAGGAAGAACCTTCTTCTGCCCGTACGGTCATTATCGTCATTCTCCTGCTTATTGCAGTTGTTGGCGGAGTCTGGGCATTCTTTTTCCTTTAGTCGTTTGCCGCAATGTCCGTTGAGTTCCAGGAATACAAGGTCAGGCGGAAAAAGAACAATACAACCCACAAGTTCCCGTTGATCCGTCTGCTGTTGGTGTCTGCGGCGGCCTTCCTGGTGTACTGGACCGGCCTCGTTCATGCTGTCGTAAATGCCCTGCCCTTGCCCGGTAACGACGATCCCGTGGTGGTGGACAATTGGGAAAATCGTTGCCATAACTATGGCGGGACTCCCTTCGCCCTGGAGAACGGCCTGGTCCAGTGTTCCTGGCTCCTGACCGATTCCACCCAGGTGCAGAATCTGCCCGATTCCTTTTTACGTTACATAGCCTCCCTGCGAAAGTCCAAGGCCTCGAAACTGCATTGGGTGGCGTCTGCCGAAGATTTCTCCAACGCCCGCTTTATTCTCCACGAGGACGAAAAGCCCTACGTGTATCTGCGCATTATGGGCAGGGACTCCAGTTACGTCTGGATATCCAAGGATACAGGTTGCCGTTTTCCGGGAATCTGTCCTTTATTGCCCATGGAATCTTCGGCGCTTCCGATTTCCGACGGCTTCGATTTCGAAGGCCAGGAATCCCTGTTGGCCATGGATGTCTTTAGCGGTATCGGCGAGGCTCCCATCCAGTCTGTGCTTCCGGGAATCGTCCTTGCTACAGGCAAGGATTCCTTGGGCTACTTCGTGGAAATAGACCACGGTTTCAATGTGACCAGCAGGACCTCCGGCATTGGCTTTATGAAAGAGCAGTTGGCGGCGGGGGATTCCATCAAGGCGGGCTCCGACATCGGTCGCCTGTCTCCCCAGGACAGTTCCGCCTTTTACCTGACGGTTCGCCAGAACGGACTGTTTGTCCGTTGGAGCGATTTTTATGCTGCGGCCCATCCGATTCCCCAGGAAAGGGTCTCGGAATTTGAAAAGTCCCTGGGATTTTAGTTAGGAATGAGATAATACCTGGTTGTCAGTTATCGGTAGTCGGGACTCTGCATTGTCGCTTTGTGCAGCGAGGTCGCTTCGCTTTGAGCTCACTGCTCCAGACTGTGAAACAGCCGACCTCACAATGTACCTTTTGCCACAGGGTTTTACTGGAGGCCCTTTAAATATTTGTAGTTTTTATGCCATGTTCGGCTTTTTAAAATCAAGATTGTTCTGGGCGCAGGGCCTTTGTATTTTGCTCCTTTGTCTTGCGGGGTGCGAGTACAGTTCCGATGGCCCCATGAAGCCTTCCAGCAGCAACTTGAAATTTGAAAGGGACGGCTTTTTCCAGTGGGCTTCCTTGGATTCCAACAAGGCCATCCATCTGGCGACCGATACCTTGTATGTAAACCTTTCGGGCATCTGGTCCTTTTCCAATTGCGCTCTGCAGTCCATCGACATGGATTACGAAAAACAGGATTCCATTCTCTGGATATCTCCGACCATCAAGATAAGGGCCACGGAGGAGGAATGCCCCTCACCCTTCAGCAGGCCCGACACGGTGCTCAAACTTGTTTTGGACAAGGAACTTCTTTCCGGAATCGGACAAATCAATGTTCGCGACGACCGGGATTCCACCAAGGACACCATCAGGGTGCGTCACGGCTTTTTCGAGATTGACACATTCCTTGTGTACATGGATTCCTCCTTTGCAAACCCCAGGAACTACCCTTTGAGAACGAAGGAAACAAGGAACAAGAAGCCTACGGCTTCCGTATTGGCCGTGCTGGATTCCCTGGTCCCTCGTAAACTGTATTGGCGTACCATGAAATCCAGTTGTACCAATCGGGTGGACATGTGCGACGATGTGGTGGCGGATACGCTTTTTCCTGCAAGTTGGAACGTGACCGATACGAATCTTGTGCCGGTGCGGCTCGCCTGCGCCGATACCAACCTGGTCTACTGCATCAACAGCAAGTGGAAAGACGATTCCACCGCCTTGGGGAAGTTGCAGGAGCGCCCGGATACCATCTGGTACTCCAACACTTATTACGTCGAAAAAATACCCCAGTGCGCCACCTTTGACGGGTTCTTCTCGGTATCCGTAGACGCGGGTTCTACGGCGAAGTTCATTCGCCGGATGTTCGTGCCCGACGAAGATGATATTTTTTGCGGGCCGGCATCCACGAAGGACATGATGTTCTACAGCATGCTCGGAAAGATCGTGACGGACAGTGATTCTGTCAAGGTGGTGGACAAACTGCTGGATGCCTGGGAAAACGCCCAGGTCGCCCCCGACACCCTGATTTCCAAGGACTAGGAACATGATCGAGTATTCTTTTGCCGCAGAAATTGCCGAAGAGGACAAAACCATTCTCTTGAACTCCAGAATCTACAAGGAGTGGCTGGAAAAGTCCCAGGAAAAATTCATTGTCAAGAAGGTGCATTTTTCGTCGGCGGATTTTTTGCTGAAGGGCCGGCAGCCCTTGTTCATTAAACTGGAGGCCACGGCCACGTTGCCCGACGGTCGCCCGGTGCATGGGATTGTCCTTGTGCGGGGCCATGCGGTGGGTGTACTGGTGGTATTGCGGTGCGAAGGCAAACCCTACCTTTTGCTGGTGCGTCAGCCCCGTCTGGCTATTTCTGAACAGGCTTCGCTGGAAATTCCCGCGGGCATTCTGGACTGGAGCGGCGATTATCGCAAGGTCGCCCTTGCAGAACTGGAAGAAGAAGCCCAGATCAAGGCTAACGATTCGGAACTCATCGACTTGACGGATTTCTGGTACCGCGGTTCTTCTGTGGGCTTTGCCGGCAGTTGCGGCCTTTTGGATGAACGTATTCGTTTGTATGCAATCGAGCGGGAGGTGACCCGGGAGGAACTGGATGCCATGGACGGCAAGGACCAGCAGTACACCGACGAAATCGAATGGATCAGGACCGAGGTTCTGCCCTACGAGGAGGCTGCCCGCAAGTTCGTGGATGGAAAGAACCTGGTGGCCTTGTTCATGTACGAACGCTGGCTGAAATCGCAGGGGAGATAATGATGCAAGGAGGCTGACCTTCTTGCTCGCCCACCCTCTGTCATCCCGGGCTCCTTCCGCTGTCATCCCGGGCTTGCCCCGGGATCTCCCCCTGCGTCTTGTCATCCCGGGCTTGCCCCGGGATCTCCGTTTGCGTCTTGTCATCCCGGGCTTGACCCGGGATCTCCCCCTGCGTCTTGTCATCCACTACGTGGACAAGTCTTTCTAAGCGCTAAAGCGCTAAGAAATG
>JABUUR010000070.1 GCA_021443065.1 Fibrobacter sp. | reverse complement strand
TTTCTAAGCGCTAAAGCGCTAAGAAATGCTTCATCCCGGGCTTGACCCGGGATCTGCAACCTTGAAGCGACAATGTCGCGCCCTCGCCATATCAAGTACGGTAAGTCTTGTGATTCGCCTTGTATAATCCTGGCCAAAGGGTCGTGAATTTTTCTCAACTGATAACCGATTGCTGATTACCAGTCGCTCCCGCCTTCGTAATTTGTCGTCTTTCGTCTAACTTACTTCCACTTGAACGCCCCGGTGATTCCGGCAGGAACGCAGAACACAATCATGGGAATCTGGATCAGTTCCGTGGGGATAAAGGCGAACAGTTGCTTTTTCGCATGGAGTTTGGCGGCCGCAACGCTCAAGAAAATAAAGTCCACGATGAATTTTGGCAGTATGGAGAATACGCACCACTGCCAGGGGCAATCCAGGAGCAGCACGCACCAGGGGCTGATGAACATCCAGATGTAATAGGTGTAGATCATCGTCAGCAACAAGACGTATGCCTTGCTCTCGTAACTTGTTCCGTTGCTGCTCCAGCGGGCCCGCTGGTTGAACAACTGCTTCCAGGTGTCCACGGGTGCCGTTTCGATAACCGCATCCTTGTCCAGGTTGTAGCAGACCTTGGTGCCGGGGATTTTCATCATTTTGTGGATGAGCATGTCGTCGTCGCCGCTGCTCAAGTTCACCAGGTCTCCAAAGCCCCCCACCTGGAAAAACAGTTCCTTTTTGTAGGCAAGGCATGCGGCGCTTGCCACAATGGGGCGGCCCCAGCTGAACCCCGCCCCTTCCATGGCGGTGTAGCCCAGGGTTTCCAGCTTTTGAAAAAGGTGGGGCATGGTGTTGCCCCCGTTGTTCTGCTTTGGGCCTTGCACAATGCAGATCCCGTCTGTAAAGCGGCCTGCCATGGAGGTAATCCAACTTTTGCGGGGGAGGCAGTCTGCGTCCATGGTCAGCAGCACGTCGAACTTTGCAATCTTGAAGGCGCTTTCCAGGGCCCGCTTCTTGGGGCTTGCGATCTGGGGCAAATCCGGGGAAAGGCTCAAAATGCGAAACCTGGGGTGGTCCTTGGCAAAATTCTCGAGAATTTCTCTGGTGCGGTCGGTGGAACGGTCGTCAACGCAAATGACCTCCCATTGGCCGACGTAGTCCTGCTGGGCCAGGGCTTCCAGCGTCCTCTGGGCAAATTCCTCCTCGTTGCGCATGGGGACCACGACCGTAACGCTGGGGGTTGCCTTGGGGCCCTTGTAACGGTGCGTGCGGACAATTCCTACGATAAAGAATAGGAACAGAAGCGTATAAATCGCTGTCAAGCATGTTATGACAATGCTACCCATGGTGCCCCTAAATTAGTAAAATGCCGCAGGTCCATTAGCATGCCCATGGGCTTTTTTGCTATTTTCAGGTTATGATTCATCCTTCCGCCTACGTCCATCCCGCAGCAAATGTTCACGAAACGGCCATGATCGGCCCCTGGTGCCTTGTGGATGAAGGGGCGGAAATCGGTGAAGGCGTCCGTCTCGAAAGCCGCGTCCATGTCTATGGTGGTGTTACCGTGGGCGCAAATACGAAAGTCTTCGACGGTGCAATCCTTGGGGCACCACCCCAGGATCTCAAATATGCCGGCGAACCTACACGCCTTGAAATCGGCGAGAATTGCACAATCCGCGAATATTGCACCTTAAACCGCGGCACTGCCCAAGGTGGCGGCTGTACTTGCATTGCAGACAACGTGCTGATCATGGCGTACTCCCATGTGGGTCACGACTGCCGTATCGGTCGAGGGGTGGTCATTGCCAACGGCTGCCAGTTGGGCGGCCATGTGCGCATTGGCGAATACGCCACCATCGGCGGGGTCACCGCTATCCAGCAGCGTAACCAGGTGGGGGCCTACGCGTTTGTGGGCGGAACCTACAAGGTGGACAAGGACGTACCCCCATGCAGCAAGGCTTTCGGAACCCCCATCCGCTTCGGTGCCGTGAATCTCCATGCATTGAGGCTCCATCCCGACGAATTTCCCGAGGAACGCATCCAGAACCTGAGCCGAGCCTACCGCGAACTCTACCGCGGCAAGCGCCCCATGGCAGATGTCATCGAGGAACTTAAAAAAGGCCCGGAACCCTTGTTCCAAGCCTTCTTTGACGAACACTGGGGCGGCACCATCGTTCGCCCCTAGAGGTACGAGGCCTGCAGCGCACAACTTAAAGTTCATAGCTCACAGCTCAAAGTGAATAACGCTATACAAGACTTGCCAATTTATTGGTTTAGTCGCGTCATCCTCTTTGTGGAGAACGCGCTTACAACCACCATTTTCCGATAACTGATAACCGACTACTTGTTGAACTGGAAGGCGCTGGGGAAACCGCCGTACCAGTTGTTGTTTGCCCCGTCATAGGCTTCAAATCCGCCTACTTTCACAAAACCCCAGTAGTGCCAGGACAGTCCGTAGGCCTCTGCGCTTTCAATGGCTTTTTCGGCCCAGTAAGCCTTCTTTTCTTCGGAAGGAGGCGTTTCGCCCATTCTTACGCAGGGGTTGTTGGAGGAACCGCCGGAAATGCCGAATTCACCCATGTTCATGGGGATGGGGTAACCGTTGATGTCCGGGTATAACTTCATGGCCAGGGATACGTACTGCTGAATGTCTTCGAATGCGGTAGTGGCGAAGGCTGCGTCACCGACACAGGCGTATTGGTCGCTATGGCCCTGGTGGCTGTATTCGTAGGGTTCGTAGTAGTGGCCGCTGTAGATGATGTTTCCGTCCTGGGGCAAATCCAGGGATTTCAGGGCCATGAATTTTGCCGCCTGGTTGGATTCGAACATGATGGTCTTGTTGGGGTCCACGGCGCGAATGGCGTTGTAGCCGGTCATCATGACATCGTTGAGTTTTGCGGCCCCGGGTATGGTGGGCTCGTTAAGAATGTCCCAGACCAGCATGGTGTCCGGGAATTCCTTGAACGCGGCGGCGACCTCGCTCCAGATGGCTGCGAAGTGTTCCTTTTCGGACTGGTAAAGTTCGGGGAATTTGGAGGAGTTGGTGGCGAAGAAACTCATTTCGTAGTACCAGTGGAAACTGATTACCACGGCAAGGCCTGCGTTTATGGCCAACTGTACATCTTCCTTGACGCCTGCCAAACGTTCCGGGTTCACCTTGTGGGTGACGGGGTCGGAATTGTGCTGCCAGCGTACGGGGATTCGCACGGAATTGAACCCGGCATCCTTGAGGAACTTGAAATAATCATCTTGAATGGGGTTGCTCCATGCGGCATCCAGCATGTCGGCACAATTGTCGCCATAGTTGTAACGTTGCGTGGGAATGTTGCCGGAGTACTGCGCGTCCATGGCACCAAGGTACACGGGGTAGGGTACGCCGTTGACTGTGTAATAGGTGGTGTCGCTGATCTTGTCGATAAAGTTGTAGTTTACGGTTCCGCAGCCCCAGTAGCTGCTGCTCTCCCAGGCGTTGCCCAGGTTTATCCCCTTGCCCAGTCGCTTGTTCATGGCTCGGCCCAGGGAGTAGTCCACGGGAACCACCGTGCGTGTGGTGTCGTTCTTGCCTGGGTTGTCTTTGTCGTCGGGTTTGGTTACGCCGGAACCACCGCTATCACAGGCGGTCATGGCAAGGCTGAACACAAGTGCCAAGGGAATCAGATGTTTCATTTTGCCCTCGAAGGTAAAATTGCTTTTTACATAAAACTAAACTTTTTCAATCATAACAAATATGACCGTTCTAAAATAATGTGTTTACCATAGAAAACGTAAGAAAACGCCTAAAAAAGTAAAAAATACAAAAAAAAGGTTGTGGAGGCCCCTTTTTGCTCCTGTTTTTGAAAATGGGGTTTTCCACCCCCTAAAAAACAATTTATATTGTAGCCTGTCCGAATTTGGAGATTTTTTACCATTATGAAAGCAAATCCGCATAAAGCAAGCTGGTTGTGCGCCCTAGGCGTACTTCTGTTAGCGTCGTTCTCTTTTGCCGGTTATGGCTTCAGCGATTATCGCGACCGTGACCAGTCCCGTTTTGCAACTAAGCAGGCAAAGCCTTTCCGCCCCGACAAGGACGTGGTGAGCGTGGTGATGCGCGAAGCCATCCCCCGCGGCGGTGGATACGTTTACCAGTACCCCCGCGAAAACCCCGAACCGGTCCTCACGGACAAGTTTGCCATGGAAGGCGCCCTCTCCATGGAAATTGAACTGATTGCCAGCGACTACTCCGGCGTGGCCATCTGTATTGCTGGTTCCGTGGACCTTGAACCGTACTATGAAGAAGGCGTGGTTGAATTCTGGATCAAGGGTGAAAAGGGCGGCGAAAACGCCCTGTTCGTACTGGTGGACGACGGTGTAAAGACCGGCGGCGAATCCATGCAGGTGAAACTCCGTTCCAAGAGCCTTGGTGAAATCACAACCGAATGGAAACGTTTCAGCATTCCTCTCAAGCTTTTCGGCAGAACCGGTGTTTACTGGGATGCCAAGAACACCCGCGAAGTGATGCTCCCCTTCAGCTGGTCCAACTTCAAGGGCTTCCGTATCGAAGTCCGCAAGGATGAGAACGAATCCTTCAAGGTGTGGATCGACGACGTTGTCGTCAAGAAGCATGGCAAGGCTTACGAAGGCCCGTCCAACTACCCGTTCCGCAACGAGATTTAAGAGGAATAGGATTATATGCGCAAATTACCGTTTATTGCAACAACCCTGCTGTGTTCCTCTCTGGCTCTGGCTCAAGAGGACGCTTACCAGGAAGATTATTCTGCTGAATCTGCCGTAGAAGCCCCTGCCGAAGAGTCCGCTCCTGTCGAAGAAGCCGCTCCCGCTGAAGAGGCTCCTGCCGAGGTGGCCGAGGTTCCTGAATACGCCGAAGAGGCCCCTGCCCAGGAGGCTGAACCTGCGGCCCCTGTCGAAACTGCCCCCGCCGAAGAAACCGCTCCCAAGAAGGAACTGGCAAGTTCCGCTCCCGTGGCCGGACCGGCACCTGTGGTCGCCGCTCCCAAGACTCTCGCTCCCGCAGCCCAGATCGCTGCCGTCGAAGAAAACGAGAACGGCCTCACCGAAAACATGGAATCCACCCTGCTGGGCAAGGACGACCTGCCGCTGGCAGTTTCCGGTTACATGGCTTTCCGCCTCAAGAACTTCAACTATTCCAAGCCCAGCCCCTGGGCCTCGGACGACGCCGCCCGCACTCCGGTAGACGCCGTGCTGAACATGAACATCGTGGCCATGCCCAACTCCTACATGACGTTGTGGACCAACATGAGCTTCCCCTTCGACCTGACGGGGTTCTATACAAACTATCTGTCCGAGAAGCCCAACGATGTGCCTACACACGACGAACGCGTGCTGTTTGACCACTCCACGGATTACTTCTCCACCACCGTCAACGAAGAAATGAACTTCGGTGTGGACATCCGTGCGGGAGTCTTCGGCGCGTATGTTACCGCTGGCGGTGTCATCTGGGCGAACTCCTCGCCCCTCACCATGTGGGAACGCGAAACCAATCCCCGTTTCGCATGGCAGTACGAACTGTTCGAAGACGAAAAGACTGTAAGTACCTACTATAAGGAAAAGGTGTTCAAGCCCGTCAAGGAAGGTGGCCGCGCCTTCTGGACCAACCGTTCCTTCGGTGGCGTGTTCGCCAGTGTGTATCAGTTGCCCTTCGACATGAAGGCCCAGTTCCTCCTGTCACAGCCCATGGATGCCGACATCGGTACCCGTGACGGTCTGCGCATGTACGGCGGCCAGCCCGGCGAACTGGAAATGTCCGGTACATACGATTTCCGCGGTTCCATCTACCATGGCCGTATCGCCAAGGAAAAGATTGCCGACAACATGACCGTGGGTCTTAACTACATGGGCGTGGTCTTCGACAACGACATTGTTTACGAAGAAGAATTCCGCTCCCAGTGGGCTGTTTACACCGACGTTGGCCCCACGATCTTGAACACCCACGTCGCCTCCGTGGACATCAAGGGAAACATTACCCCGAAACTGTACCTGATGGCCGATGTGGCAGTGAATGTCACCGACTCCGTGCGCTTCGAGCAAGATTCGACCGCCGCCGATTATAACAAGAGCGACAAGGGCACAGGTTTTTTGCCTGACTCTTACCACCGTTCTATGAATGCCCCGCAGATTGGCGTTTATGTCAAGGCCCAGAGCAAGTACATCGAAGGCTGGCCCATGACCGTAGAGGCCATCTTCTTGACCAAGGACTTCTATTCGCCCTATTCTATTTCCAACCCCTCCCGTTTCAACAGCTGGCGTAAGGATGAAGCCTATCTCAACGGCGGTTCCATGCGTTACACCCCCAACATGGCCGGCTTGAACATCAAGATCGAGCCCACCTTCAATCGCGGTTACTTCGACCTCCAGTACGGTCAGCACCGCCAGATTGAAGAAGGCCAGGACATGATTTACTTCAACTACCGCTTAAACGGACGTAACATGTGGGAAGGCATGGGCTCCTGGACCAAGCATAAGCCCCTCTTCGTTGCAGACTCCGGTAACGCCGACGGTTCTTCTTACATCGCACGTTCCGGTGTACAGCAGATTACCAGCCAGGGCGTCAAGCAGTACCGTCAGCAGGGCGGCCTCTATGGCGGCACCTGGGAACTGTGGGAAGGCTTTGCCGCCTACGAAAATCCCGACCAGATCGTCAGCGGCGATGTTCCCTCCAGCATCAAGTGGTTCTCTTACCTGTCCTTCATGGGCGGTTACGATATCGGCGGCTGGTTCGGCACCGATCGCACCATCATGATGACTGGTTACGCAGCCCTTTCTGGCGTGTCCAAGTCCTTTGCCCCCATCGCCATCAACGAATCTACCTTCGACATGCTTCTGTGGAGTTTCTACGGCCAGTTTGAACCTTCTGTGGCTGTAACCCCCACCTTCCACATGCTGGGCATTCTCGGCCTGGAAACCTTCCGTTCCGAATACGGCTACGCCAAGGAAGAACAGAAATCCACGGCCAAGGGCGGCCCCATGAACGGCAAGTACACTGTAAGTTGCTACAAAAAGGCTCCCATCAGTTATCTTGAAACCGCCATCGGTTTCGGTTTCGACTGGGACTTCTCCGACCGCGTGGGTCTCCATGCTCGCTACAAGTTCATGACCCATTCCGACGAAGCAGTCTCTGTTAATGATTGGCATTCTCACTACATCGCCGCCGAAGTCAAGGCTTGGTTCTAACAGGGGGTGCAGAATATGAAAAAGACTATGAATATGAAAAAGACTTTAGCCGCTGTTCTCGTTTCTACCATGGCAGCAACCGCCGGCGTGGCCCAGAATCAGGAACTGATTGAAAGCAAGGTGGATTCCATCAACGCAAAGCGCGGCTTGGAAATCGGCGGTAGCATCCGCGCTGTCGCCCAGTCTTCCTCTTTCGATAACGATCAAGACCCCACCGGCCTCAACAAGTTGCCCACCGTCGAAAAGGGCGAATTTGTGACCGGCGACCTCAGTTTCGGTTTCCGCCCCTACGAAAGCGTCCGTGCAAATGCAGTGCTACGCCTTGAAGCGGGCATGCAGGAATACTTCGCCTCTGCGGCAAAGAGCGTTTCTGTTCCCTGGATCAATGTAGAAGGCAACGTAGGCGAGTCGTTCTACTGGGTCGTGGGTGATTTCCGCCAGCAGTACACTCCGTTGACCTTGTGGCTGCCCGGTGTAGACATCATGTACGAAGCACAGGTTTTTGCCCGCAAGCGTTACATGGCTCAAAAGGAACAGTTTATCGAGGGCGAACAGCGCAACCTTCAGGGTGCAAACATCCAGTTCCGTAAGGACCTGGGCAATGCCCTGGGCCAGGTTCGCGCCGAAGCAATCTTTGCCCGTATCAACCGCAACGCCGCCCTGGACCTTGGCGGTGCCGAAGGCAATATCCTTCCCAAGGACTCTGTCTGGGGCGCCTCCCAGGCTTCCAATACCGACAAGTGGTTGCTGGCTGGCAACTTCGAATTGCTGCCTTTCAACAAGTCCGCTTACTTTGGTGTAACCCCCATGTACGTCTTCGATAACGAAGACTCCTACTCCTACACCTACCGCCATGAGGGTTATGATTCCAGCAACCCCTACGAGCGCCAGAATATCAACCCCTTCGAGCTGAACCCGCAGAATACCATGGTGATCAGTGCCCGCGCCGGTGCCGATTTCGCATCCATTCTTGGCAGCAAGAACCTGGTGCTTGATGGTACCGCCGAATTCGCCATGTCCATGGACGAGGCCTACAGCGTAGATACCTTGTTAACAGATGAGCAACACGCTGATGTGCGCCTTTCAACGCTCAACAATCAAGAACGTTTCGGTGCGTACAACTTCATCGAGCAGGATTTGAACGGCATTGCAGTGTTGGTCAACTTGAACCTCGGTTACCAGACCGACAAGTGGGGTGTCAAGGTGTCTGTCGACGGTGTGTACAACGACAGCAACTGGTTCAACAACCTGGCCCAGTCTCCGTCCTTCTTTGCCCAGCGAATCCTGAATTCCGACAAGGATGGAAACACCGTCAAGTACGCCGTCAATTCTCCGCTGTACTCCTCCTTCGACGCCCTCTACAACTTCAACCCCAAGTTCTCTCCTGTAACTACAGGCATGGGCACTAACGACGATGCCTTCAAGAGTGGTCAGACCGAAAGTTACGGTATTGCAAACTACAACAAGAACTCCTGGACGACCAACGTTTTCACTCGCAACCAGTTGGCACTCCTCCAGACCCTTGCCGATCCGGATTTGCAAATGGCCCTGCCCAACGGCTTGGCTACTTCCAACCGCGCCGGTGCCCGAGCCACCCTTACCGCAACTTACGGCGAGGCTGTAGAATTCCAGGGTATGTTCAGTTACTTCCAGCAGGTCTCCGGTGTAAGCCAGCAAATCGACAACGATTACATGGGCAACAAACTGTTCGTCAACTACAAGCCCGCCACCTATATGGAATTTGGCGCCGGTGCAAAGGTGGATGTATTCAAACTTCTAGGATTCACCAAGCCTCTTGAAATATCTGGCTCCTACAAGCATTCCGAACGCACTCTCGATACCGATGGCTGGGCAGCCCTTGGACTTGCAGACGAATCCACCTCCCTCAAGAGCGATTTCATCAACGCAGGTCTCTACGTCCAGTATCTGCCCCGCCTGGGTGTAAACCTGGGCCTCCAGATGATTAACTCCGAAATGGTATCTTCGAACCAGTTGAATACCATCGGCATCGGTTATGCGAACCCGAAGGTCAAGAGTTCCCAGATGCAGTGGATGGTTGGCCTGGACTACAACATTGCAAAGAACGCCTGGTTGGCAATCAACTTCGGCATGGTGTCCGTCTCCAACGACTACAATACCTCTAGATCCTTGGCTCCCGACGGTGCCTCCGCGGATTACAGCGGTGCAATCAACTTGCCGGATTACATTTCCAGTACGGATGGCCTGACGGGTACTTATACTTACGAGTTCTCTCAGACAATTCTTGAAGCTTCCATTAATGTGGAATTTTAATGGGAGGAAGCGAATATGATGTTCAATAAGAAAATTTCCGCTTTCGGTCTTAGTTCTGCAATCCTGTTCTCCGCCACCGCGGCCATGGCCCAAGGTGACAGCGTAGAAACACAGCAGAAAAACCTTTTGCAAAAGTTGGATTCCCTGAGTGCAGCCGTTCTCGGTCTCAAGATCAACGGTACTGCCAAGGCTGGCGGACTTACCTCCATGGCAAGTTCCGACCAGTTCGATGTGGTATCCCCCACACAGGAAAACCAGGCCTTTACTGATGTAAACATGGTCTTTACCGCACGCCCCAGTTCCGAAACTGAGGTCCGCCTGGAAATGCGCCTGCACAAGGATTGGCAGAGCGGCTTTGACGAAAACAACAACCCCATGATTGGCCACTGGTTCTCCTACGACGGTAAGATCTTGGACAAGCACGTGGATTTCAACCTGGGTTACATGAAGGTGGGCTTTACTCCCTACACCTTGTACACTCCTCAGCAGCAACTGCTCCAGGAACCCGAAATCTTTGCCGAAAAGCGTGTGGAGGCCCTGGCCCAGCGTAACCTGGATACCACTACCGCACGCCTTATGCAGGGTTTGAACGTGGATTACCACAGCGGCAAGGTGGGCCCCCTCACGGATATCCATGCCCAGGCGACTGGCGCCCGCATGCGTAACACCGCCAAAAAGTACGACCAGGTGTTCTTCGACTTCGACTACGCCGACCGTTACTTCTACGGCTTGCGCGCCGGTGCCGAACTCTTTGGTGCAAACCTCGGGGTGAACTATACCGACGTGTTCGACCGCCATAAGGCCGCCCGCGCCCGTATCGGTGCAAACGACGTGATCCATTACGAAGACAACTCTGTGTTGTCTGTGGAACTGGGTTTCGATTCCAAGGAAATCCTGCCTAGCCTCCCCGTGGAATTCGGCCTGAACGGCGAATTTGCAATGTCCTGGTGGGCTGCCGACAAGGATTACCAGATCAAGGCCGCCGAAAACACCTACAACCTGCAGTATGCAAATGTCTACGGCGACTCCATTATCATCGTGGTTCCTTTTGTCGACTCCGTCTACAAGACTGTCAACGAAAAAGAAGGCGATGCCAACGGTTCGTCGTTCTATGTGGAACCTTACGCAAAACTGGACCTGGCAGGTATCAAGGTCGATGCCAAGGTGATGTACCTCAAGAACGACGAAAACTTCTGGTCCGAAATGGCCTCCAGCCCGGTCTACGAAGGCAACAACGTTGTGCTGAATGCAAACGCCCTGTACAGCAACGACACCTACACCAATCTGGTCAACAACTTCGGCATGTCCAGTTTGGAGAACATGTACTTTGCGGTCTACAATTCCAACCCGTTGGGACTGTCCAACCTCATGAGTTCTGCTACAAGCACCAACGCCTTGACTGACACCGATGAAGACGCCCGGTATTTCCATACCCGTATTTACAACAACTACAAGAACGCCCACTTCTATCGCAACGGCTACAATGCCGAGGTGATGAAACGTCGCGAAATCTCGGAAGCCCTGGTGAACATGGACCCCTCCGTCAGCATGGAACTGCCCTACGGCATTGCCACCCCCGACCGAGAGGGAATCAAGGCTAGCCTCAACTTCCATTGGAACGATGTCCTCGAAGTGAATGCGGTCTTTGCCAAACTTGACGAAGCTTTCGCTACCAAGCACGATGCCGACGGCAAGATTGTTGCCGGCGAAACCGAGGCGAACAGCTTTATGCGCTACGGTGTTGGACTGGGCCTGGACGTGGGTCGCCTTGTCCCGTCTCTCGGTCTTGGCGCAAAGGTACAGCTTTCTTATGACCACTCCGAAGAAGACGCCTACTTGCAGCGTTCCGCCGATCGTTTGATGGGTGGCCTCTCCCTGGAATACGGCCGCTTCGGATTGCTGGCCGGCTACCAGTCTTCTACCAAGACCTTCGGAAAACCCCTTGTGGTGGGCACCTCCGGCATTGCCAAGGTGGAAGAATCCTTGCTACTGGCTGGCCCGCGGGTAAAGATTGCTCCTAATTCCTACGTATCTGTCCAGTATGGTTTGCTGACCGATGCAATCACCCTCACAGGCAACGATCAACTTTCCATCGACAAGAATGTCATCACCGCCGATGTAACGGTAAACTTCTAAGAGGTGCACCATGAAAAATTTTAAACTCATTCTTTCTGCTGTGGCTGCGGCCCTCGCCGTAGGGTGTTCCGACCTCTCCGTAAACGAAGAAACCGCTTACGCAGACAATCTGCCGGCTGGTTTTGACTACAAGGTGTACGCCGAGATCAACCCGCAACTCAAGTACGTTGCCATTACCCAGGCCGTTACCGATTACAACGCCCAGTATGCCGCCGAAATCAAGGCCCGCAACACCCTTTACAAGGATGTCTACGATACTGCAAATGCCTCCAAGTTCCTTAAATCAGTATTGGCTGCTGCCGATGGAAGCCGCGCCAAGGACAGTCTCACGGCCATCTGGAATGCAAAGAAGGATTCCCTGACCGCCATGGATGAAACTGATGTCATCAAGGCCTATATCGCAGACTCTGTCCGTTTCTATCTGACAGATTCCGCTTCCTTGCACCAGTTGTTCCTGACTTCCTGGGCTGGCTCCCTGAGGGGCTACACCGAGGCAGACTGGGCCATGAGTTGGGATGTATCCCGTACTGACACCACCTACACGTACGACTCCACCAGGGCGACTTACTTCTATAGGATGGCTGTTGGGAACAAGGATGAAAATGGCAATGTCAAGGATACCACCCTCATCTACTTGAACACAGCCGAAGGCAAGGGCAAGATTACCTATTCCGTTGATGAACCTACCAAGATTGCATCTATCGATGGTTTTACCGATACCACTTATTCGGTACCGTTGTCTGTGACCATAGATACAACCCAGAATAAAATAATCGCAAAACTTCGAAAGGATACAACTGTCGTTACAAAAATCGATACAGCGATGACAATAAAGACCACCCTGAACAAAGGTCTGGATCCAAGCAAAATCAAGGATTTCAGGGTTTTCAATTTCATTGACAAGCCTGGTGAAACCATCGATGACATTGATAGGGCAAAGAACACCCCCCTGGATTCAGCCTCTACGACGCTCCAGTACATTCTTGTGGGCAAGGCCAACGGCTGGGCATACCGCTATTGCAATCCCGGCGAAGAGACTAAGCCGCGCCCCTGCGAAGAAGAATCCAAGGTTTGTGAAGCCATGGAAGCCGGCCCAGTGCAGGATCTTTGCTTCAAGAACCTGAAGTGCGACCTGTATCCGACCACCAAGGTCTACTGCAAAGACCAGGCTACCGGCTATACCCACGAAATTTAATGAAGGCAAGGTGATTCTATGAATATCAAGACTGTTGCTTTAACCCTTGCTCTTGGCGCCTTTGCTATGGCAAATGCCGCCGCCGACAAGGTTGTTGGCTTTTACCCGTATTGGAGCCAGTATTCCCAGTTCTATCCGAAGGATATCCGCTACAATACCGTGACGGACATCCACTACGTTGGCCTGCTCCCTGCTGAAGACGGCTCTGTCGCCTTTGCAGACGAAAACGATGCCGAAAACTTCAAGACCCTGGTGCAGATGTCCAAGGAAAACAATGTAAAACTCATTGTCTCCGTGGGCGGCATGGAAGCCGAAGGTAACCTCAAGGCTATCGCTTCCTCTGACGAAACCCTTTCTGGCTTCGTTTCTAACATCGGCAGCTGGCTTTCGGAAAACGGCGGCGACGGTGTGGAATTGGACTGGCAGAACCTTACTGCCGAAGATTCCGAGGCTTACGCCCACATGGTGAATGCCCTGGTAGACGGCCTTTCGGGCTCTACCGTCACCGCGGTGGTCTACCCTGCCGCAGGCATGGAACCTTACAAGGCCGAAGCCCTGAACCGCCTTGCCTACGTGGACGTGTTCATGGCCGACCAGATGACCGAGGAAAGCTCCGAAGTCGTGCCCAACCAGGGCGCAACTTACGTGAAGGAAACCTTGAACAGCGTCACCTCCGCGGGTGTCAACGCAGAACTTCTGGTTCCGGTGGTGTTCCTCTACGGCAAGACCTGGACCGGAGCAAAGGGCCTCGGCACGTCTCATCAGGGTATCGGTAGCGGTAACGAAGGTTACGTGACCTATGCAGAACTGATGGGCAAGTTCGATTCTCCGGAATACAAGGTGACCTTCGATGAGGCATCCCAGTCCGAAGTCGCTGTAAGCGATGCCGAAACCATCGTGTTCATGGGCATTCCCTCTGTAAAGGCTGTGGCCAAGCAGGTCAAGGCCGATGGCATGGGCGGTGTCGCAGTCTACGACCTGTCCCAGGACCATCACGAACCTATCGTCTCGCTCCTGGTGACCATCGGTCTGGAACTTCGCCCCCAGGTGAATTACAAGCCCACCAAGAAGAAGTAATTTCTAGTCGCGACATGTCGACAAACGTTACAAAGAGGACTGCCCCGGCAGCCCTCTTCTGTCATCCCGGGCTCCATTGCATGTCATCCCGGGCTTGCCCCGGGATCCTTTTTATTGGAGATCCCGGCGCGGTGGCCGGGATGACATGTTAGAGAGAGACGCTTTACACTGTCACCCCGGGCTCCATTGCGTTGTCATCCCGGGCTTGACCCGGGATCTTTTTTTTGGAAATCCCGGCGCGGTGGCCGGGAAGACATGTTAGAGAGAGACGCTTTACACTGTCACCCTGAGCTCCATTGCGTTGTCATCCCGGGCTTGACCCGGGATCCTTTTTTTTGGAGATCCCGGCGCGGTGGCCGGGATGACATGTTAGAGAGAGACGTTTTACGCTGTCACCTTGGAGCGCAGCGGTAGGCTTCATAAAAGACATCATCCCAGATTCCCTTTAACAAAAGAAAACCCCGCCCAAGGGCGGGGGTTTTTCATTCGTACGTGTGTGGGGGGGGCACAGCCACCCCGCATCTTAACAAATTACTTGTCTGTCTTGTTCCACTTGAGGGTCAACTGGCGTGCATCCTGCTTTACCACAATCAGGTAAGAACCGTTGGGAATGCGGTTCAGGGAGAAACTTGCGTAGTCTCCCACGACCGTCCTGTTCATTACCTTCTGGCCGTTGACGGACAGAATGCTGACCTCTATGTTGCCAGCCTGTTTGCAAGCAATGTCCAAGGTATTGTTGTTGATTGCCGCATGGATGGGCAGGTTTGCGCTTACGCTGTTGATCTTGGAGGTGTTGTATTCTGCCAGGTTGACAGCGCTTGCACTATCGCCAATGACCACCGTAATGGCATACTGGAACGGGATGTAGAATTCGGTTTCGTCGGCGTTGGCCACAATGCGAAGAACTGCATTCTGGTTGCCGGCCACCAGGGCGTTGCCCTGCTTTGTGGCGTACGGGGTGGTGGGCTGGCCATTGTAGGTGTAGGTCACCGGAGTGTGGTACATGGTGGTGTCCGGCATCAACTTCGGTGCGCTTTCGCCAAAGGCCAACTTGGTGTTTTTAAAGTTGTTTGTCATCTTGTTGGAGCCCTTCTTGTAGGTAACGGTAATGGTATCGTTCATGGGCTTGTAGCCTGCAACCACCGGGGCGGTGGCCACGATCTTTGCCGTACCGAAGGACTTGAACTCGTACATGGTCACCTGCTTGCCCTTCATGGTGCTGGAGCAGGCCGAGTTATTGCAGGTGGCTCTCTTGACGGCCACAATGTCCGGGTTCAAGGATGTCAGTGAGTAAGTGCTGCCTTCGATGGTCTTGGTGTCTACGGTCAGGGGCCACTGCTTGGCGGTGCCTGTTCCTTCGAAGTTGAGGGTTCTACCCATGGAACAGGTGCCCGAGTAACTGCAAGTCAAGTCATAGAAACCGGTGATGGTCTGGTCAGGTACCGGCGAAATTGTCACCACGGATTCGGAACCGTCGTTGCCTGTAAATATGGCAATTCCGTCGCCGTTGATGATAATGTCGTTACCGGATACCACGGCCACCTTTTCGTTGCTGGAAGTGTAGGAACAACCTGCCACGATGGCGTTGTTGATAATACCGTCGGTCACCTTTGCGGTCTTTGCCTTGAATGCGCAGGCACCGGTGTTCTTGCCTTCGACCAGCTTGGAGGTCCAGTCCTGGGCGTTTTTCTTGAGGTAGTCCACAACCATTTTTCCGGAGGTGCTCAAGGTGGCGTTGTTCAGCAAGGTCTTTGTGGTAAGTTCGGTAGAACCGTCAAAGATTGCAGAAGTCTCGGACTTGTCGTTGTAAGCGGAATTGACTTGGCGAAGGCTCCAGTTGCAGTTGCTGATGTTGTTGTTGTCCATGAAGGTGAGCCATTCCTGGGTTGAACCCGATTGGGGGGAACCGGCACCGTCGGCATTGGTGGTGCCCCATTCGGTAATGAACACGGCGTTGCCCGAGGACTTTGCCTGGGTGGCTCGTCCGCCGTACTGGCCCGCAGAATGGGAGCCTGCGTAAAAGTGGAGAACATAGCCCACGTTGGTTCCGCTGACTCCGCCATACTGGGTCATCTGGGACCAGCTGGGGGTGCCCACGAGAACAAGATTTTCGGTACTTGCTCGAATGCCGGGAATTACCGCGTTTGCGTAGCCCTGGATGGTGCTCCAGCCCTGGTTGACAGGTTCGTTGAAAATCTCGAAGATTACGTTGGGGACCTTGGCGTATTTTGCGGCGACTGTCTTGAAGAATTCCTTGGCGATGGCTTGTTCGGCGTCGGCGCGGTGGCTGTGCCAGTCGAGGATGATGTAGACGTCGTTTTCGATGGCGGCCTCCACCATCAGGTCAATGTAGTTCATGTAGCCTGTGGGGGCGGTGGCGTACGCGTATGCCTGGTCCAAGGGTTCCGTGGCGCTACCCTGGGAGTTGTAGTAGGTAATGCCCATGGCGAAACGGAACACGTCGATCTTGAAATTGTCTACGGTCCATTCGATGACGTTCTTGTTGTAGTAGGGCAAGCCGGTGGCATCGGACCAGAAAAGGCTTACGCCGCGAAGCATGGCCTCTTTGTTGTTCTTGGCACCGATAATCTTTCCGCCACTGGTGTGCAGAGCACCGTAGTAACTTACGGGGCCCGCTTTCTTGGGAATTGCAGTAGATGCGTCTGCAAACGCCGGGATAGCGGCGAAGGCCAGCAGGCAGGGGAGCAATTTTTTTATCTTCATAGTTTTACCTACTTATGTTTTAAACTCTAAAATATTAAAACCTTGACAGAATAGGAGTTAACCCCTTTTCTATTCGTGTTTACCGTTGAGTACACCACAATCAATCACCACGTAAAAATAATATCATTTACATGTATGTAACTCATGAAGTGAGTAATAAAAAAGTTTCGTAACTGTCAGGTGTGACATGGTTAACTTTAAAAATGGGCAAAAACGTACCGGTAAGCTTGTTTTGTGTAAATTTTTGTAATCAAAACTTTGAAATTTTGATTATTTATGCGTTGTTTGCTTAACGATTTGCCGATAGAAAAAAATAAAAAGATTTTCGTGTACGAGCCACGAAAAAAAAACTTATATTAGACCCCAAACAGCCCTATGGGGCAATCACATAAACAAGAGAGAGATAAAATGAACAAGAAGATTATTTCCGCATCTGCAGCAGTCCTTGCTGCTGCTTCTATGTCTTTCGGTTTTGAAACTTGGTACGGCAATGAATCTGTCTACCAGATCAACACCGAACTCGACGTTGGCACCGAGACTGCAGGTTACTGGTTCGACTACAACGACGCCAACGATGGTGGTGCTTCCTCCGTCACCTGGCCCGTTGAAAAGGGCAACCCCTATGCCGAGGACGCTCTTGATCCCATCATCGACTACTGCGGTGGTGTCTGCGGTACTGCAGTCTTGGGCAAGGGTACCTTGACCTACAACCCCTTCGTCGGTATCGGTTTCAACATCGGTGGCGAAGATGAATCTGGCACTCCGGCTGCTGTCGATGCTACTGGCATGGGCGGTATTTGCATTACCTACACCACCGATGCTGCGCCGTCTATCGAACTGGGCCTCGGCGATGCCGAAGATGATGCCATCGGTTACGACAACCCGGCTGCATCTGGTCCCAAGGCTGCTTCGAATGCTACGACCAAGGAATTTGCCTGGTCCGCATTCAAGCAGGCTGGCTGGGGCAAGGGTAAGATCACTGGCGAAGAGGCCGCTGCAAAGCTCGTCTCCATCAAGTTCAAGATTCAGGCTGCTCCGGGTTCTTACCAGTTCAACATCCAGTCCATCGGTGCATACGGTGGCGGCTGCAGGGAAACTGGTTCAGCAATCGGTGCATCCGCAGCCCAGTCTTCTCTCAAGGCTCAGCTCTCCGGCCGTACCCTTTCCTTCGGCAAGACCGTTGCCTCTGCCGAAATCGTTAACCTCCAGGGCCAGGTTGTCATGACCGCTTCCTCTGTAAAGTCCATGGACCTCTCCAAGGTTCAGTCCGGTGTGTACATGGTTCGCGCCGCCGGTCTTTCTCAGAAGATCATCCTGAAGTAATCCAGTTTCTAGCAAACTTTGAAATGGGTTGTGGTTTGACCACAGCCCATTTCTTTATGATGTAGATTACACAAAAAACCTTATTTTTACTCTTTGCCCGCCCAAATAAATAAATTGAATATATATTTACACCAGATTAAAAAAGGCCATTAAAAAGCCATATAAAAAGAGGCTATTATGCAGTTCTATAAATTTTTAGCTCCAGTAATGCTGGGTGCCGTGATTGGCTTGACCGCCTGCGACAACGGTACTTCTTCTGATCCGGTAAATCCCCCCTCCGATCCTAACCAGGGTATCAATCCGGATCCCGTGAACAGCAATCCGGTTGTTCCTGATCCTGTTTATACTCCGACGGTTACTCCGGCTTTGGGTACCGGGGCCAACATCCTTTACCCTGCCAACATGTACGTCAGCTGGAAAGCCGGTCATTTCGTGACTATCGAAGATGAATCGGTGTACTACGCCGCCATTGTTCCGGAATTCTATGAGGGTGTTTTCCTTAATTCCTCTTTCTTGCCCACGGGACGCGTAAAGTGGTCTGTCCAGGCTTCTAACTCCTTCTACGGGCCCAAGTGTTCTGTGTCCGAAACTACGGTTACGACAATGAAGTTCCGCGGCTGCTCTGTTTCCGAAGGTACCGGCTATGGCATGTTGATTTCTTACTTCGCAGGGGATTTCGATACCTTCAACCGTCTGTGGAACTATTCCAGGGCCTTCCGTGCCTATCATAACTTGAAACTCACGCCTTGGATTACCAAGAGTTTCCATTACGAAGAAGTGGACAACTCCAGTGCAACGGATGCCGACCTGGATATTGCAACGGCCTTGATCCTGGCCTCTTACAAGATGTCGTCGGAGGGTAACGCAGCCCTTTCCCAGGCTTATTTGGCAGACGCCCTTACCATCGTCGGGGCTATTTGGGACAAGGAGGTCAACAAGAGCAATTTCCTGCTGTATTCCGGCGATACCGAAATGTGGACCATGGGTGATCCGGCGTATAACTTGAGTTACTTCTCGCCGGTGGCCTTGCGTTTGTTCGCCCTGGTTGACAAGAGCCACGACTGGACGACGGTCTTGAACAACATGTATGCCTACATGATCAATGTCCAGGCTGCTGGCACGGGCGTGTTCCCCGACTGGAGCAATGGTCTTGGGCTTCCCGTCAACCCCGATAACGGCTCTGCCGACAGGACCTACTGGACATTCAACAAGGAATCTGTCCGCATTCCCTGGCGTATTGCCTGGGACTACTACTGGTACGGCTCCGTCGATGCAAACCCTGCCTTGGTGTTGAATACCTTGAACAATTTCATTGTGGCTAGGTCCGCTGGCGATCCCAACTCTACTGCGTTGAACACCAACTATTCT
Organism: Fibrobacter sp.; assembly: GCA_021443065.1. Classification (GTDB taxonomy): domain Bacteria; phylum Fibrobacterota; class Fibrobacteria; order Fibrobacterales; family Fibrobacteraceae; genus Fibrobacter. Next base: position 2,139 of record JABUUR010000070.1, on the reverse strand, counting down.
GCCAACTTGGCTGTGGGTCAAGATATTGTAGGCTCCACCGTTCAAAACCATTGGTATGGCGCTTGGTGCCTGACCGGCATTGCTGCCAATCCCACATGGCTGAATGCTTGTACCGATGGATTTAATGCCAAGGTTCTGCAGAACAGCCCCTCCAGTTACTTCCTGGATATTTTGCAGATGATGATGAGCCAGCTGCTCAACGGTGCCTACGTAAAGCCCATCGGCATCCCCTAATAAGCTTCTGTACTTGTCATCCCGGGCTCCGTTTGACTGTCATCCCGGGCTCCGTTTGACTGTCATCCCGGGCTTGACCCGGGATCCTTTTTTTGCAGATCCCGGCCTCCGTTTGACTGTCATCCCGGGCTTGCCCCGGGATCTTTTACATTGTCATCCCGGGCTCCGCTTGAATGTCATCCCGGGCCTGACCCGGGATCTTTTGCACAGTCATCCCGGTCTCCGCTTGACTGTCATCCCGGGATCCGTTTGACTGTCATCCCGGGCTTGACCCGGGATCTTTTGCACAGTCATCCCGGGCTCTGCTTGAATGTCATCCCGGGCCTGACCCGGGATCCTTTTTTTTGCAGATCCCGGCGCAGTGGCCGGGAAGACATGTTAGAGAGAGACGTTTTACGCTGTCACCCCGGGCTCCGTTTGACTGTCATCCCGGACTTGCCCCGGGATCTTTTGCATGTCATCCCGGGCTCCGCTTGAATGTCATCCCGGTCTCCGCTTGAATGTCATCCCGGGCTTGACCCGGGATCCTTTTTTTTGCAGATCCCGGCGCGGTGGCCGGGAAGACATGTTAGAGAGAGACGTTTTACGCTGTCACCCCCGGGCTCCGCGGCTCGGTCATGCCAGCCTGAGCAAGCTCGGCTGTCGCGACTCTCGCCTTTTTGTATATTCACAGCTATGGAAAAAGATTCTTTGAATTTGAATACTGATGTGACCGACGAAAATGTTGCTGTTCTGGATGATGCTGTAGCCGATAGTTCTGGTTTAACCGGTGCAAGTGAAATCCAGATGCCCACGGCGGAACAGTTGGGTATTTCTGTTATCTCCGGCGTTGTGGGGGAGAATGGCAATCCGCTGCCTTTGTCTGTGACCGTGGGGGATACTTTCGACTTTCCGGTGACGGTAAGTTGGAGTGTGAATGGCAGTGCCCTTTTGGTAGTGCCTGTAAGTTCGGTGGCGACGAAGGGCTTGGAACAGGTGGGGGTTTCCCAGGAATCGGCCCGTGCGGTAAAGGATGGCAAGGAAATGGCCTCCATTACATTTACCTACAAGATCGTGGCCCAGGATACTGGCGACTTGAATATTCCCGTAATGAGGTTTGAAATTCCAACGCCTATGGGGCAGGCTCTGGATTTGCGCAGCGAGAGTGTGCCTGTCCGTGTGAACGAGCCTGCAAGTGTTTTGCCTTTTGCTGTGGGTACTGTCGTTGCGCTTTGTGTTGTTGCCGCAGGTCTGTGGCGCATAAAGCGCAGGGCGAAGGCGCGTGCTGCCGCCGCCGCAAGGGATGCCGCCGAAAGCGAACTCCGCGAGAGAATGCTTGTGTTAAAACGCAGGGCCGCCACGGCAGATAGTCGAGAGTGGTTGTTGGAGTTGGAACAGGTTTGTAAGATGTATGCGGCGGGCAAGTTCAATATGGCCGTGGCGCAGGTGAACCTGGAATCACTTTTGAAAGAGGGCCGCCTAGAAGGTTGGGAGGCTCTGCTTGAAGAATTTGCCCATGCCCGCTATGGCGGAGGAAAACGGGATGCCTTTGAAAACAAGGAAACTTGGAAGGCCGCCATGAAACTTATGGGCGTGGAAGAGATTGCATGTTAGATTTTTCATTTATGGAGTCGTCCGTGAATTCAAAGAAAGTGTTCAGTAAGCGCCTTGCCCTTGGGGCCGCCCTCTTGATAGGTGCCATGATGTTTACCGCCTGTGGTGACGAAGGTGCCAGTGCAAAGGATGACGATGAAAAGGGTTCTTCATTTCCTGGCGTCGTGACCTATGGAACGTTGGAGGACGCCCGCGATGGCCAAACCTACAAGACGGTGACCATCGGCTCCCAGACATGGATGGCGGAAAACCTGAACTACGCTTACAAGGGCGTGAAGTTCCGTGAAGGCTCTGATTACGAATCGGATTCTA
>JABUUR010000421.1 GCA_021443065.1 Fibrobacter sp. | reverse complement strand
GCGCTAAGAAATGCTTCATCCACTGCGTGGACAAGTCTTTCTAAGCGCTAACCGCTCACAGTGGTAAAAGTAGATCCCGGCTCCCCGGGGCAAGCCCGGGGCAGGCTTAGGCCGGGATGACAGCAAACATCAAGCCCGGGATGACAGCAAACATCAAGCCCGGATGACAACCTCCAATCACCAAGCGCTTCTGCGGAAAAAAGAAAGGCATCTGCTTTGCGGCAGATGCTTTTCTATAGTCTCGGGTTGACACGCAGAACTAGTATTTTTCCAACTGGGTGTCGAACTGGTACTTTTCCTTGTAATAGGCCAACATGTCGTTGGTACTTGTAAAGGAACCGTTGCGAATCGCTTCGCGGACTTCGGGGTCCTGGCGGGACATCTCGATGATCTTTGCGTCTACATCCTTGAACATCAGCATGTTTGCAGCCATCGCCACATGGTTCTGGTTGAAGTTCAGGCTGTAGCGGCGCTCCAGCGTCTGGAACAAGTCGGACTGGCACTGGTTTTCGGGAGGGTTGCGCTTTACGACAGGCATGTAGCACTTGTCGATGTATTCCTGCTTCAGGGAGACAATCATGTTGTCGATGGCGGGAATGTCCTTGCCTGGTTCGTGAGATGCCAGTTCAGACTTGGGGGTGACGATTCCGGAACATCCGGCGAGGAGGGCTACGGTCATGGTGGAGAACGCCAAAACACTAAACTTCATTATTTTTCCTTTTGATAAACCCTGTTTGACCAAATCCCTAATTCCGGTTACAAAGTTATTTAATTACGGACAAATTGGCGAGATGGTCAAGGTAACATTTCGCTTACAAAATGCTTTAAATAAACGAATTATCCCCGTTTAGCGGTGCGAACAGCTTTTTTCGTGAGTAGAATCACAACGATATTGTCGCTGAGTCCGTGGAACATCCGATGGGATTACGGACTGTTGGGCTTGAACATGTAGAACCACTGGATGGGATCGATGACGTTGTACCTGACGTTGCCGATTCTCTTGGTTCCTTTCTTGTCGATTATGCCTGTCACCACGTGGGCGTGGGGGCCTGTGGTGTGCCCTGTGGTGCCTACGGTTGCAATGGGGTCGCCGGCCATGACTTCCTGGCCATCGAGATATAGAAGTTTGTCGCAGTGCATGAACAAGATGACGTCTTTTTCTCGGACAAGGCCGATGATTACGCCTCCTCGTTCGTCGCGGCTGGTCCACGCCTTTGCGGCAAAGGGGGCTAGGATTCTTGCCCCTTGGCGGCTAGCCAGGTCGATGCCGTTATGCTGGCGCATGCTGCCCGAGGCAGACGCATGATAGAATTCCGTCAGGTAACTTACGCTGTCGGAGACTATGGATGTCCAGTATTTCCAGGCGGCGCCGATGGAGTCGGAGGCGGTCTTATGGAAAAAGTCCGGTCGGGAGAACTTGAGGATTGTCCCTTCGGGAGGTATGTTGAAGTTGTTCTTTTCCCAGGAGTTCAACGGGTAGCCGTTTTCTTCCAAGGTGACGTCCACATACTGGCGGATCATCCGCTCGTTGGTGATGAGTGCGTTGAATCGCCCTATGGCGTAGCGTGCGATACGTTGTATGCTTTCCTTTCCGTCGAAGGTGTATTCGAAGGATGGGGCGACTGCGATTTTGTCACGTTCGTGCCTACGGTCCCGAAGGTTTGAAATTCCCGGGTCCACCTTGGTGACAAAGAAGAACGGCAATGCCATTGCAGCAAGCAGAAACAGCGGAAAAGCCTTCCGGAATACGTTGGAAACGCCGTCCAGCGGGTTCTTCTGAAGAATGCCTATCTTGTGGAGGTTTTCCACGATCCTGCAAAATGCCTCGGGTTCCTTTTTCCAATCGCACCTGCGGATTTCCTTGCGGAAAGACTGGCTTTTGGCTACGGCCCTTGCGGCCCTCGGGAATCGTTTCTTGCTTGGTCCCGAGGATAAAAGCCACAGCAGGGGTGCGCCTTGCAGGCTTTGCGCATCTTCGAGGTAGACAGAAGCGCATTCCATGTTGTCACAGTCCACAATCAGCAGGCGGGCCGCCGGTATGATCCGCCTGGCTTCGTCATCGCTTATTTCGGAGGGCAGGATTCCCAAGACCTGGGGGACGACCTTTTTGATAAGTTGCAGGTTCTGGTAGAAATTGCGGAAATGCAGGTCGCTTGTGGGGAGCGTCCGGGCACCGGTAATGATCCAGCCGGATTGCCCTGCGGCGAACTTGTCCAGCTCTTCCTTGGAAAGAATCCCGTTGAATAGCGCATCGCAGGTAAAGGGCGCGTTGCCCTCGAAATGGTTTTCACCGGAAAAGTCCACAATAACAAAACGTGCGCCGACGTTCATCGCCAGCGCAAGATTTTGCAAGGCCTCAAGAGGTATGGTCTTCTCGCCGGGGAAAGCGAAGAGGGTCAGACCTCCTTGCTTGAACAAGCTGTCCAGAACCTTTTTTTGCACCTAGGCTCTCTTGAAAACTAAGCCTTTTGAGAACCGCGAGGGTAGGTGAAGCCGGCGGGGGGGGCTGCAACAAACTTCTCGATCTGCAGGTAGAGTTCTTCGGCGGAGGAGGAGGGGTTGAAATAGATTTCCTGGTTCCTGTTCTGGGTGCGGCCCTTGAGGGGTTCGCTACGGCGAGAACGGCTCACGATGCCCAGGGGGAGGACCTCGAGAAGGGGGAGCAGGTTGAAATAGCGGAACAGGCTGAAATTCTTCTGCCAGGTGGCGCGTTCGGCGAGAACGGCGAAGGTACCGTCGAAAATGGCCTTGGACTGGAGAAGTTCATCGGAGGTCATGGTGACCAGTTCGTGGTTGGTGGGGAAGTTGTTCACGAAGTTGACCATGTCGCCCTTGAGATAGTTGGCGTCGCAGAGGAAAACGAATTTCATTTTTTTACCCGTTTTTGTGTTTTTTGATGTTTTTTACAAAGATAGCCTTTTTACTGGGCTTTGTCATTGAATATCGGGGGTGTTTTGCCCCAGGACTGTCCAAAAAATCAAAATTTTTCAAAAATTTTACAAAAGGGATGGGTTAATCCTGTAACTCGTTGAGTATCAATGAGTTACAAAAATTATTCAAAATTTTCAAGTAACAATGTGGCGTTTTTATAAAAAAAATGGCATTTTTTGTAAATTATGTGACAATAATCAAATTAAATCATTATATTTATCACATAAAACACGTAAAACCGCTAGTACTTTGATGATTTTAAAGCAAAAGTGGATTGATGTATTTTTGGGAGATCATAAATGAAACGTAAAAATTGGTCTGTAACGGCTCTTCTAGTTTCGGCTGGCCTGCTTGCTTCCTGGGGTATCGCTCAAGAAGCCGGTGACGCCTCGGCCGTAGAAAACAATCCTCCATCAGTGAATGGCATTCCGGGGGAATCTATTAACGAAGGCGGCAAGTTTGCTCCGATCAAGTTGGATCAGTATGTAACCGACGACATGGACAAGCCTTCCCAGATTAAGTGGTCTGTTTCTGGCAACAAGAAACTCAAGGTGACCATTACTCCGGATCGCATTGCAAAGATTGAAACTCCCGACCAGTACTGGAACGGAAACGAAGACATTACCTTCGCCGCTACCGATACCAAGGGCGCTATCGGTTCTGAGACAGTGAACTTCAACGTGGAATCCGTGAACAATCCTCCGGTGGTGGCCCAGATTCCCGACCAGACCATCGACGAAGGTAAGCAGTTCACCAAGATCCGTCTCGACGATTTTGTCACCGACCCCGACCACCCGAAGAACCAGATTCTTTGGGAATTCGACATCCAACCGGTGGGCAAGGATCAAGCCGAAGGCGACCTGAATGTGGAAATCGATCCCAACCGCGTTGCAACAGTCGTCATTCCCGACACCAACTGGTACGGCCAGGCGAAGATCAAGTTTACCGCCACCGATGGCGAATACGCCAGCGACTCCAAGACCGCAACCTTCACGGTAAAGTCCATCAACGACGCTCCGGTCATGCAGAAGATTCCTGACCAGACCATCGACGAAAAGAACGAGTTCGAATCCATCAGCCTCACGGATTTCGTCAGCGATATCGATGACGATGTTTCCAAACTCAAGTGGTCCGTGGAAGGCGGCAAGGATCTGAAGGTGGATATCGACAAGTACGGTACCGCAAATGTCAAGATCCCCAACGAATACTGGAACGGTTCCGAAACTTTCGTGTTCACGGCGACCGACCCTGCCGGTGCTTCTGCCAAGTCCAAGGTCACCTTTACCGTAAAGTCCATCAACGATGCTCCTGAATTTGTTCAAGATGTTCCTGAACAAACTATCGATGAAAAGCAGGAGTTCAAGCCCATCGAACTGGACAAGCTGGTCAAGGATCCTGACCACTCTTTCGAACAACTTAAATGGACAGTTTCTGGCAACAAGGACTTGAAGGTCAACATTGCCGGAAAGACTGCAAAGATCGTCATTCCGAACAAACTATGGAATGGCTACGAATCCTTGAAGTTCAAGGTTTGCGACCCGGCCGGTGCATGCGCCGAATCCGAGAACACCTTCACCGTAAATTCCGTGAACGATGTGCCGGTATTCACCAAGGCTATCCCCAACCAGATTATCGACGAAAAGAAACAGTTCGCAAAAATCAAACTGGACGAATTCGTAAAGGATGCCGACCACAAGAATTCCGAACTCTCCTGGGAAGCCGATGTGAAGCACCAGGGCAAGGAACCGGAATCCGGAACCCTCAGCGTGAACATCGATGAATCCCATGTGGCATCTATCGAAATCCCCGACAAGTACTGGAACGGTGCTGCAGTGGTGACCTTCACCTGCACCGACCCTGAAGGGGCCTCCATCAAGCAGGACGTTACCTTGACTGTAAAGTCCATCAATGATGTGCCTGTGTTCGCCAAGATTCCCGACCAGACCGTCGAAGAAAAGAATGAACTTTCTTCCATCGTTCTGGACGAATACCTTTCCGATGCCGACCACGACATTTCCAAGTTGAAGGTTGAAATTACCGGCGCCAAGGATATCAAGGTCAACATGAACCCCAAGACCCGCGAAGTTTCTTTCAAGACTCCCAGCGAATTGTGGAATGGTTCTGAAACCGTGACCTTTACCGCTACCGACCCCGAAGGCGGTGTGGCAAAGACCCAGATGAAACTTACCGTGAAGTCCATCAACGATCCTCCTGTCATGAAGGATGTTCCTGAACAGACTATCAAGGAAAAGCAGGAATTCAAGGCTGTTGAACTGGACAAGTTCGTAGAGGACCTGGACCACTCCAAGGACAAGTTGAAGTGGACCGTTACGGGCAACCGCGAACTCAAGGTGACCATCGATGCCTCTCGCGTCATGAAGATTGTTCCGCCCTCTCCCCAGTGGAACGGCTCTGAAACCCTCACCATCAAGGTGACCGACCCCGAAGGCGCTACCGACGAACGCACCGTTACTTATACCGTTGAATCTGTAAACGACGTTCCTGAATTCGTCAAGCAGCTCCAGCCCCAGACCATCAAGGAAAAGGGCCAGTTCCAGCCTATCAAACTTGCCGAAATGGTTCGCGACCTGGACCACAAGCTCAGCGACTTGACATTCTCCGTTGACGTGAAGTCTACCGTAAAGGGCAAGGAAGCAGGCCTCACTGTGGATATCGATGCTCAGCACGTTGCCAAGGTGAATATCCCCAACAAACTCTGGAACGGTGCGGATGAAATCACCATCACTGTGACCGACCCCGAAGGTGCAAAGGCCAGTTCCAAGGCCCTGTTCACCGTGGAGTCCGTGAACGACGTGCCCACACTCAAGAAAGTTCCTGACCAGATGATTGAAGAAAAGCATGAATTTGCTTCTATCAATCTTGCTGAATTGGCTTCCGATGCAGACCATGCCTTCAATCAGTTGAAGTGGTCCGTTACCGGCAACAAGGACTTGAAGATCGACATCTCCAAGGACGGAGTTGCAACCATCAAGACCCCCAGCAAGAACTGGAACGGTTCTGAAAAGGTCCTGTTCACCGTGACCGACCCGGAAGGCGCATCTGCCAAGTCCGAAGCGGTATTCACCGTGAAGTCCATCAACGATCCTCCCGTCATGAAGGATATCGCAAGCCAGACCATCAAGGAAAAGGGCGAATTCAAGCCCATTAGCCTGAACGATTTCGTTACCGATGAAGACCACGACAACAAGAACCTGAAGTGGACCGTTTCCGGCAACAAGGACCTTAAGGTGGTCATCGACGCCAACAAGGTTGCCTCCGTCACCACTCCGCACAAGTACTGGAACGGTTCCGAGGCCATCACCTTTACCGTGACCGACCCTGAAGGTGCTTCCGACAAGCGTACCGTTACCTTTACCGTGGAATCCGTAAACGACCTGCCTGAATTCGTCAAGCCCATCAAGGACCAGACCATCCAGGAAAAGCGTGAATTTGCTATCATCAACCTGAACGAAATCGTGAAGGACCCCGACCACAAGGGCGATCAACTCTCCTGGTCTTTCGATGTGAAGCCTGCTAAGGGCGCTCCCAAGAACTACACCCCGCAGTTGTCCGTAACTGTGGACGATCAGCGCATGGCAAAGATCGTCATTCCAGACAAGTACTGGAACGGTGCAGAACAGATTACCTTCAAGGTGGAAGATCCCGATGGTGGCAAGGCTTCTTGCTCCGCCCTGTTTACCGTGACATCTGTAAACGATCCTCCGTCCATTGGCCAGATCAAGGACCAGACCATCGAAGAAAAGCAGGAATTCGCTCCGTTCAACCTGGCTGACATTGTCAAGGATCCAGACCACGCCTTTGACAAACTCAAGATTGAACATTCCGGTGAAAAGGACCTCAAGATTGACGTGGCCAAGAGCGGCGAAGTGACCATCAAGACCCCCAACAAAATGTGGAACGGTTCTGAAAAGGTGACCTTCACCGTCTCCGACCCGGAAGGTGCTTCTGCCAAGGCCATGGCTACCTTCACCGTGAAGTCCATCAACGATCCTCCTGTCATGAAGGATATCGCAAGCCAGACCATCAAGGAAAAGGGCGCGTTCAAGTCCTTCAGCCTGGATGACTTTGTGGAAGACCTGGACCATCCGAAGAGCAAGTTGAAGTGGAAGGTGGAAGGCGCCAAGGAACTTAAGGTTGCCATGGATGCTAGCCATAACGTTTCCATTAACCAGCCGGACAAGTACTGGCACGGTTCTGAAACCGTCAAGTTTACCGTGACCGACCCTGAAGGAGCTACGGATAGTCGTACTGCAACCTTCACCGTGGAATCCGTAAACGATGCTCCTGCGTTCGTTCGCGAAATCAAGGACCAGTCCATTGACGAAAAGAAGGAATTCGCAAAGATCAAGTTGGATGACCTGGTCAACGACCCGGACCACAAGAAGGGCGAACTCACCTGGACCTTCAACGTGAAGCCTGTGAAGGCTGCAGCCGCCCCTGCCAAGGGCAAGAAGGGTGCCAAGGCCGAGGAACCTGCACCTGCCGGCGAAACCCTGGCCGTTAAGATGGAAAAGGGCGAAGGTGGCGCTAGCGTGGCTGCCATTGCCATCCCCAACAAGTACTGGAACGGCGCTGCCGACATTACCTTCACCGTGTCTGACCCCGAAGGTGCTACCGCCAGCAAGACCGTCCGTTACGAAGTTCGTTCCGTCAACGACGCCCCGAAGATTTCTGACAAGGCTCCCAAGGGCGAAACTATCCGCGAAGGCGGACGTTTCAAGACCATCGACCTTACCTCCCTGGCCTCCGACCCTGATCACAAGACCTCCCAGTTGAAGTGGAGTGTTTCTGGCAACAAGCAACTGAAGGTCGATATCCGCAAGGATAACACTGTCATTGTCGCTACACCCAACGACCAGTGGAACGGCAAGGAACTTGTGACCTTTACCGTTACAGACCCGGAAGGTGCCTCTGCAAGCCACAAGATGATGTTCGAGGTGACCCGCGTCAACGACGCCCCAGTTCTTGTGAAAAAAATCCCCGACCAGAAGATCAAGGAAAAGGAAACCTTTGCCCAGATCAAGTTGGACGACTACGTGAAGGACCCGGACAACAAGCCCAGCGAACTTATCTGGACTGTTACCGGCAACAAGAAGCTGAAGGCTGAAATTTCTCCCAGCCATGTGCTTACCGTTTCTGCCCCGGACAAGTACTTCTGGTGTGCTCCCGAAGCTATGGTTCTCATGGTGAAGGACCCCGAAGGTCTTGCCACCTCCCAGATTGTAACCTTCGAAATTACTTCTGTGAACGACGCTCCCATGATGAAGGACATTCCCGACCAGAAGATCAAGGAAAAGGGCCTGTTCAAGGAAATCGACCTGAACAAGTTCGTGAAGGACCCCGACCACAAGATGGAAGAACTTTCCTGGACCATCAAGGTTGAAAAGGTCAATGCAGCCGCTCCTGCTCCTGCCCCCAAGAAGGCCGCCAAGAAGCCTGCCAAGAAGGGCAAGAAGGGTGCCAAGGCCGAAGAACCTGAAAAGGCCGAGGAACCTGCTCCGGAACCTGTGGACGAATTCCAGATTGAAGTGGATAGCAAGAATATCGCCCGCGTGAAGCTTGCCGACAAGTACTGGAACGGCGAACGCAAGGTCACCTTTACCGTAAAGGACCCCGAAGGTGCCTCCGTTTCCAAGAGCTGCCTGTTCACCGTGGAATCTGTAAACGATGCCCCGGAATTCAAGCCCGTGCCTATCCAGACCATCGAAGAAAAGAAGCAGTTCGCTCCTATCGACCTGGCTAAGTTCGTCTCCGATCCGGACCATAAGCTCGAACAGTTGAAGTTCGAAGTTTCCGCTGGACGTGCTCTCAAGGCTTCTATCAACGCCAAGAAGCAACTTGTGGTGACTACTCCGGACAAGTTCTGGTTCGGTACCGAAAAGATCAAGGTCGACGTGTTCGACCCCGAAGGTGCCAAGGCTACCCAGCAGATTACCTTCGAAGTGACTCCGGTGAACGATCCTCCTGTAATCGGCAAGATCGCAGGCCAGAAGATCAAGGAAAAGGAAAAGTTCCAGGTGGTTGACCTGTCCAAGGCTGCAACCGACCCGGATAACAAGCCCAACGAGCTGAAGTGGACCATTACCGGCAACAAGGAACTGAAGATTGACATCAAGGGCAACCGCGCCCAGATCCTGACTCCGAACCCCAACTGGTTCGGTAAGGAAACCCTGACCTTCACTGTACAGGATATTGCCGGTGCCTCCGCCTCTACCAAGGCTACCTTCGAGGTGACTCCGGTGAACGATCCTCCGGTACTCAAGCCGGTTCAGCCCTTCGTCATCGAAGAAAAGAAGACTTTCGCTCCCGTGGACTTCTCCAAGTTCGTAAGCGATCCGGACAACAAGTTGGAAGAACTGGTTTGGACCCTGGACAACGAAACCCCGGCCTCCAAGGCTTCCAAGGGTGCTCCTGCCAAGAAGGGCAAGAAGGCTGCTCCTGCCGCTCCTGCCGTAAAGCACGAACTGCACTTTGAAATCAGCGACAAGGGCGTTCTTACCGTGGATATTCCGGACAAGTACTGGAACGGTTCCGAATCCGTTATCGTGAACGTATTTGACCCCGCCGGCGAAAAAGCCTCTGTGGAAGTGAAGTTCACCGTCAAGCCTGTGAACGACCGCCCCATCGTAAAGCAGATTCCTGGCCAGGAAACTTTGGAAGGCAAGTCCTTCAAGCCTATCAAGCTTGACCAGTACGTTACCGACCCGGACAACAAGCCTCACGAAATCAAGTGGAAGGTTACCGGCGCCAAGTTCCTTGCTGTTGAAATCTCTGCAGGTCGCGAAGCCGTGATCCGCCCCAAGAAGGCTGACTGGTTTGGCGAAGAAACCCTGGTGTTCACCGCTACCGACCCGGCTGGCGCAATGGACAAGTCCATGGCCAAGTTCGTGGTAAAGCATGTGAATGCTGCTCCGATCATGCGTGACATTCCTGACTATACCATCAAGGAAGATGACAAGCAGGGCGTTGTCGCTGCCATCAAGCTGGACCAGTACGCACGTGACAAGGACCATAATTTCGACGAACTGAAGTGGACCTTCACTGGCAACAAGTTCCTGGTGGTCAAGCATGACAAGGCCAAGAAGATGGCATTCGTGATGCAGCCCCATGAAGACTGGAACGGCAAGCCCGAACGCATCACCTTTACCGTTACCGACCCTGAAGGCGCATCTGCAAGCAAGTCTGCACTCTTCACCGTAATCGCCGTGAACGATCCCCCTGTGGCCAAGGCCCAGACTTACATGACCCAGGAAGGCGAGACCCTCAAGGTTTCTGCTTCCGAAGGCCTCATGTCCGGCGTGAACGACCCGGATGGCGAAAAGCCGGTATCTGTGCAACTCGTACAGAAGCCGCGCAACGGCAAGATCAACCTGAATGAAAAGGACGGCTCCTTCACTTACCAGCCCAACAAGGGATTCTCCGGTCTGGATGAATTCACCTTCAAGGTGAAGGATCCGGGTGGACTCTATTCCAAGGTGACTACCGCCGAAATCAACGTGTCCTTCAAGATGAACGACCTGCGCGGCGGCAAGAAGGCCGAAAAGAAGGAAGAGCCCAAGGCTGAAGAACCTAAGGCTACGGATAAGGCCTCCAAGGCCAAGAAGGGCAAGAAGAAAAGATAATCGTCTCTATTCCTGACGAAATAAAGAACCTCGCGATGTGTAGTCGCGGGGTTCTTTTGCTTACGCAGGGGAGGGGCGGATTATAGTTTTTTAGATCCCGGCTCCCCGGGGCAAGCCCGGGGCAGGCTTAGGCCGGGAGGATAAAGCAATGAGGCCGTGGTGTCAAAGCTATGAGGCCGGGAGGACGAATTTCATAGAGCTTTTGCAAATAGAAAGAATTGCTCAAGTATTGGACAATTCTCGCTAAGCGCGAAAGCAGTAAGGAATGTTTTTTAGGGTGCGATAATCAAGAAAACCCCGGATGCGCTGTTCTGCTTCCGGGGCTTGTTTGCAATAATGCATTACTTGTGAGTTTTTTTTAGTGTTTGCCCTTGCCGGCCTTGGACTTGCTCTGGTACCATTCGTCGAAGGTGATGGAGCGGTCCACGACACCGTCCGGGGTTAGTTCCAGCACGCGGTTTGCGACGGTCTGTGCAAATTCATGGTCCTGGGTGCAGAAAATGATTGGGCCCTGGAATGCGGTGAGGCCGTTGTTCAGGGCGGTGATTGCTTCCAGGTCCAGGTGGGCGGTAGGTTCGTCCAGCAGCAGGCAGTTTGCGTTGGAAAGCATCATCTTGGAGAGCATGCAGCGGACTTTTTCGCCACCGGACAGCACGTTGCAGCATTTAAGGGCTTCTTCGCCGGTAAAGAGCATGCGGCCGAGGAACCCGCGGATGAATGTCTCGTCTTGTTCCTTGCTGTACTGGCGCAGCCAATCCACAAGGGAAAGTTCGCTTTGGAAGTAGGCGTCGTTATTCTTGGGAAAATAGTTCTGGGTGATGGTATTGCCCCACTTGACTACGCCCTCGTCGGTGGGAATTTCTCCGGAAATCATCTGGAAGAATGCGGTCTTGAGAGTGCCGTATTCGCCGACGAGAGCCACCTTGTCGCCGTTGTTCAGGTTGAAGTTCAGCCCCTTGCATACGATGCCGTCGCCGCCGTCGATGTCCATGTTCTTTACTTCAAGGACTATTTTCCCCGGTTCACGTTCCATCTTGAAGTTGACCCAGGGGAACTTGCGGCTGGAGGCAGGCATTTCTTCCACGGTCATCTTGTCCAGGAGTTTTTTGCGGGAGGTGGCCTGCTTTGCCTTTGCAGCGTTGGAGGCGAACCTGCGGATGAACGCCTTCAGTTCCTCGATTTTTTCTTCGGCACGGCGATTCTGGTCCTTGCGCTGTTTTTGAGCCAGTTGACTAGCTGCATACCAGAATTCGTAGTTGCCACCGTAGATGTTGATTTTTCCGTAGTCGATGTCGCAGGTGTGGGTACAGACCGTGTTCAAGAAATGACGGTCATGGCTTACCACGATCACCACGTTTTCAAAACGTTCCAGGTAGTCTTCCAGCCAGGCCACCGTATCCAGGTCCAAGTGGTTGGTTGGCTCGTCCAAAAGCAGAATGTCGGGGTTGCCAAAGAGGGCCTGTGCCAGGAGCACGCGGATTTTCTGGTTGCCGTCCAGGTCCGCCATGAGGCTGTAGTGGAATTCTTCGGGAATGCCCAGGCCCTTCAGCAGCACGGCGGCGCTGGAGTCGGCCTCGTAACCGCCGATTTCGCCGAAACGTTCTTCCACCTTGATGGCTTCTTCGCCCTGGGCGTCGGTCATTTCGGGCAGTGCATACAGTTCTTCGCGGCGCTTGCCCAAATCGTATAGTTCCGGGAAACCCATCATGACGGTTTCAAGGACGGTATTCTGTTCGTAGGCGAAGTGGTCCTGCTTAAGGACTGCGATGCGTTCGCCGGGGTTCTTGGTGACTTCGCCGGTATTGGGCTCCAGTTCACCGCTCAAGATCTTGAGGAATGTAGATTTGCCGGCGCCGTTGGCACCGATGACACCGTAGCAGTTGCCGGGCTTGAAGGAAAGGTTGACTTCCTTGAAAAGAACGCGACTGCCGTATTGAAGACTTACATTGGATACATTCAGCATGAGGCCAAATTTAGAAATTTTTTACCAAAACAAAAGGGGCGCCGGAGAAAATCCGACGTCCCTTTCAGTTGCGCAATCCTGCCGTGGGCACAAGGCCCGAAGCCGTTAATGCTGGTTTGCCTTTTCCAGTTCGCGGGCGTTGATGATCAGCATCTGCAAACGGTTTTCGATGTTTGCAAAACTGGTGTCCGGGTCGTAGTCCAGAGACAGCACCTGGATGTGGGGGCAACGTTCCTTCACTGCCTTTGTCAAGCCGCGTCCGGAGATGTGGTTTGCCAGGCAGGCGAAGGGCTGCAGGATAATGTGGCTGTTGATGCCATGCTGGGAATTGTACAGGATTTCACCAGGAATCAGCCAGCCTTCGCCGGTGTTGTAGGACGGGTCGATGATGTCGCCGATCATGTTGACCAGTTCGTAGCAATCCGCATGGTGTTCGTACAACTTGAACTTTTGCTCCATGGCGTTGCGGACCACGTTGATGGCATGGGTGTAAACCTTGGCGGTTGCACCGCCGACAACACGGTCTTCGATGGGGTTGGGGGTGAATCCGCGGCGGATCTTTTCGGAACGGATGACCTCGTCGACGCGGAAGAAGTCGGTCATGCCCGGCAGGTAGACTTCCATGCCGTTGTTCATCAGGTATTCTTCGATAAAGCCGTTGGCGCTGGGGTGGTAGTTCATGAGAATTTCACCCAGCACGGCTACGCGAGGCTTGCGAATGCCTTTTTTACGGTCTTCGGTGATTTCGACCGTATTGAAGGCCTCGATGGCCTGGTTGAACAGGTTGATGACTGCCGTGGGCTTTGCCAGTTCAAGTTTGGAGAGCACCGCCACACGTTCCATGACGCGGGGCATCCATTCGTCGTACACCTTCTGGGTGTCGCCCTTGTTCACTTCGTAGGGGCGCAGTGCGCGGTACATGGTCTCGATACCGTCCATGGTGACAAGGCCCCACAGCATGTGGAGGCGGAAGTCCAGACCCAGCATAAAGCCCGGGTGCATGTTCTTGTTGTCGGAACCGGTGGTGATGATGGAGACGTTGGGGTAGCCTGCTTCGTCCAGGGCCTTGCGGGCGAGGACGGAGTACTGCACGGCACGGCAGTTTTCACAGTTCTTTGCAAGACCAATGGAGACTTCCTCTTGCTTTGCCTCGGGGTGCTGTTCCAGCCACAGGAGGTTTTCGCCGATGTTCACCTGGCAGGGGAAGCAGATGTCGTTATGGACGAACTTCTTGCCCAGTTCGATGGCCCGCTTGTCTGCAACAGGCAGGGGAGACGCCTTGTAGCCCTTGGCTCGCATGTAGGCCGCCGCCAGAAGGCTGAACGCGGGAGACAAGTTCGGGACCAGGATGGTGCGCTTGCTCTTGTCGTCCTTGGTGAAGGGCGCCGTGAACAGGGGCTCGTTGGATTCCGGCTTGTCGGGCAGGTTTGCAGCGCGGCGGGCCTTGACGGTTTCGATAAAGCTCTTGATGCGAATGCCCACGGGGCCTCGTGCATCGCCCTCGTCCAACTTGAGCATCAGCATTTCCTTGTTGGAATCGCGATGGAGCATGCGGGCCATTTCGTCGGTCAAGATGGAATCATGGCCGCAACCGAAACTTACAATCTGCGCAAGTTCGATATGGGGGTCCTTGGTGGCAATCATGGTGGCGCCAAGCATACGCAGGTGGAAGGTATTCTTGATTTCTACGCGGGTGTGGCTGGGAATGTCCTGGTCGTAAACACCGGGGAGGGACTCGGTGGTGAGCACGGGAATGCCCATGGCCGTAAAGTGGGATGCGATGTTGTGGTTGATCAGGGGGTCCACGTGGTAGGGGCGGCCTGCGATGACTACGGCAAAGGAGTTCTTGGCGCGGACATCGTCCAGGATCTTCTGGCCCTCTTCAAGCAAGGTGGTGCGGTAGTTGTTGAGGGCCTTTTCGCCTTCGTCTATGGCCTTATTGATGAGTTTCTTGTCCAGGTGCCAGTTCTCGCTGAACCAGTCGATGGTCTGGGAACGGCGGAGTTTTGTGTTGAACCAGTGGAAAATAGGCTGGTCCATGGGTACGCCGTAGTTCTTTTCGGGTTCGTCCGTATTCTTGCAGACGTTGGGGTAGGCCTGGACCACGGGGCAGACTGCGGTGGCGTCGAACTTGGTGTGGTCGCTGGGCAGGGCAATCATCATGGGGAAGAAAATGCGGTTGACCTTCTTCTCGATGAGGCTGAGTACATGGCCGTGTACCAGTTTTGCCGGGAAGCAGACCGTGTCCGAAGGCACGCTGTGGAGGCCCGCCTCGAACATCTTGTAGTCACTGCTGCGGCTTACGACGACGGTGTAGCCAAGGCTTGTGAAGAACGCCTTCCAGAAGGGGAGGCTGGCCCAGAATTCCAAGGCGCGGGGAATACCGATGGTCTTGGGGGTTCCGTCCAGGTTGAGCTGGGTTTCGCGGAGCTTGGCGGGGGCGTAGTCTTTTACCAGAAGCTGGTTCGTGCGCTTGATCATGTCGGGCACGGACATCATCTTCTTGTTGATTTCTGCAATCAAAGCCTTTGTCTTCGGGTCGTTGGGGTCGGCGGTTACTTCGCCGCGTTCGCAACGGTTGCCGGTAACAAAGCTTTGTCCATCGCTAAAGGTGACAATGGTGCGGGAGCAGTGGTTTGTGCAGTACTGGCAGAGTTGACCCGGCTGGTTGTGCCAACTGAAGGTCTTCATGGCCTCGAGGCCGATAAAGCTTGACTTGACGGTGGGGTCGGCCTTGCGCCTTTCTTCCATGTACTTCTTGGTGAGAAGGGCGATACCGATGGCACCCATTTCGCCCGGACGTTCCGGACGGATGGGGGTAAGGCCGGTGTACTGCTCGAAGGCGCGGAGCACGGCGTTGTTCTTGAAGGTGCCGCCCTGGACCACCACCTTTTTACCCAGGGTGTTCAGGTTGCGGATGCGAATCACCTTGGTAAATACGTTGTTAATAATGGAACGGCAGATGCCTGCGATAATGTCTTCGGGCTGCTTGCCGTCGCGCTGTTCCGTAATGATGGAACTGTTCATGAATACGGTGCAGCGGGAACCCAACTGGGAGGGGCTCTTGGCGTTGAATGCCATTTCTGCAATCTTTTCCATGGGAATGCCCAGGGAACGTGCGTAGGTTTCGATGAACGAACCGCAACCGGAGGAGCAGGCTTCGTTCAGGATGATACCCGTCACCACGCCGTCCTGGACGGAAATAGCCTTCATGTCCTGGCCGCCGATGTCCAGAATGAAGGATACATCGGGGCAGAGGCGCTGGGCGGCGTTGGCATGTGCCACGGTTTCTACCGTGTGGTAGTCGGCGTGTACAGCCTTGGCGAAAAGTTGCTCGCCGTAGCCGGTGGTACCTACACCCAGGATGTTCAACTTGCAACCGTATTCTTCGTAACGGTCGATGAGGTCGTTCATGGCGCGCTTGAGCACCGCCAGAGGTTCACCGTCGTTGCTTGCGTAGAAACCGTCCACCACGTTGTCCTGTTCGTCCATGAGAACGAACTTGGTGGTGGTGGAGCCTGCGTCGATACCCAGGTAGACGTTCAGTTCGGAACCGGACACGGGCTGGGGGTAGTGGTTGCTTGCCATCTTGTGGTCGGCAAGGAACTTCTGGTATTCCGCATCGTTCTGGAAGAACAGGTCGGCGGCGGCCTTTGCCTTATGTTCGGCCTGGCGCACCTCGTTGAAGTGGACCAGGGCATCCAGGGAGCCTTCTTGACGGTAGAAACATTCCTGACCGGCGAACATGGAACCCAGGGAGAGGGCCGCGCCCATGGCCACCAGCACCTCGGAGTGCTCGGGAACGATGGCCTGTTCATCGGAAATGCCCAGACGTTCCTTGAAGGCGCGGACGAGGGTGGGGTTGAAGGTCAGGGGGCCGCCTTCGAAAATGACGGGGGGCTTGATTTCCATGCCCTGGGCGAGACCGCCGATGGTCTGCTTTGCGATGGCGTGGAAACTGGAAAGGGCGATATCTTCCTTGGCCACGCCGTTGTTCAGCATGGGCTGGATGTCGGTTTTTGCGAACACGCCGCAACGGCCAGAAATTTCGTAGACCTTCTGGCCCCTCTTGGCGTAGCCTTCGAAGGCCTCGGTCTTGATGCGCAAAAGTTCTGCCACCTGGTCGATAAATGCTCCGGTACCGCCGGCGCAAACGCCGTTCATGCGCATGTCGCTTGCGATGAGTTTGCCCGTGGTGGGGTCCTTTTCAAAGAACACCACCTTGGCGTCTTGGCCACCCAGTTCGATGGCCACACGGGTGTCGGGGTAGGTTGCACGGACGGCCAAGGCGTTGGCCACCACTTCCTGTACGAAAAATGCCTTTGTTGCTTCGGCAAAGGGCTGGCCGCCACTGCCGCAGAATGCTACCCGGAAGTTCTTGCCCGGGAAAAGACCATGAGCCTCACGCAGCACTTCGTGAACCTTATGTGCCTGCATGGCGTTATGGCGCTGGTAAGTGTAATGTAAAAGCTTGCTGGTTTCCGGATCGACGACGGCAATTTTCACGGTTGTAGAACCGACGTCAACACCGACCCATAAATCATTTTGAGTATTAATCATAGTGGGTGCTAAAATAGAAAAATTTTCAATGTGAGTTTTAAACTTTCCAAGTTAATTCTAAATTGATGTTCATGAATTACCTGGGTCTTGATTATGGCGAACATCGCGTAGGTGTGGCTTTTGCCGATTCCGAACTGAAATTTGCATTTGCCCGCGAAACCATCGATCAAAAAGTTACAAATTTGTGGGTCCGCCTTGATGAGTTGGTGAAGGCTAACAAGGTGGACGCCTTTGTGGTGGGCATGCCCTACCACCCCGACGGACGGGCCAACGGAAAGAACGTGGTGGTTGAAAAATTCGTGCAGGACCTTAAGGAGCGCTTTCCCGGGGTTCCCGTATTTACTCAGGACGAATCCTATTCCAGCGTGCAGGCCCAGGCGTGCACCTCCCATTTCAGCAAAAAGAAAAAGCAGAAAAGCAAGGCCGTCATAGACCAGTTGGCCGCCCAGATCATTCTCCAGAGATGGCTCGACGAACAGGGCTAGAATCCGATCATAAAGAACGGCATAATGAAAATGCCCTTGGTGGTAGTTCCCCGTGCCAGGCTAAGATGGATTCCGTCTTCGCCTTCTTCGAACAGAGCCTGGTTCTTGACTCCGTCACCCCAATGCTGGTATCCAAAATCAAAACCAATGCTCATCAAAAAATTCTTGAAGTTCATGGTGATGCCCAAACCCAGTGAACCTGCGATTCCGAAGTCCAGGTTGTCGTAGGATGCGGAACTTTCGATACGCTGGAATTTTTCAATGGATAGCGACGGGCTTAACATTCCCTGGACGAAAAAGGAGACGTTGCCGTGGGGAGTGTATCGGTGCCTTGGCTTTGCCTTGGTCCTGTCTACGGGCTTACGGTCGATGGGTAGGTAAAATCGGTAGCCAATTCCCAGGGACATGGCGGACTTGAAACCTTCCCATGTTTTTTCACTCATGAATGCGGCGTCTCCCAAAAGCATAATCGCCCCGTAATTTACAAGGATAGATCCGTTGCTCCAGTTTTCTTTTTCGAAGGTGTAGTCGATATAGAGAGCCTTCAAGGCTATAAGAATAATGTCGGAAACCATGTACGAACTAAGCCAACTTGCGAATGTGGGCGGAATGTCCTCGAAGTTCACGTAATCCCTGTTGATTCGGCGCTGGAATTCTTCCTCTGTTTCTTCTTTATTTTCTTCTATAGACTGCTTGGCCTTGAAATAGTCGCTGTTCACATCAAGGACCGTGTTTTGACCGTTGGCGGTATCGATGAAAACCGTGTCCCGTGTTGCAGGTAAGTAGAGGGTGTCTGTAACATATTCCTGGACAAAGACCGTGTCTACGGGGGTTTTGTTAGTGGTGGTTTCGTCGGCCTCAGTGGCCAGGAGCATGGAGGGCAAAGCGAAAAACACAAGTGTGATTAATTTGTTTGTAAAACTCATAGGATCCCCACACTTACGTTGATTTTTATGTCAAATTGGATCCCTCGTGTAATGTAGAATCCGTGGCCTTTTAGTATTTCGCCGTTAAAGGATGGCACATAGTTGTAGGCGACTCCGCCCATAAGGGCAAGCCCCATGTGGTTCCCCCGCCTATAAAGGCCGTAGCGGGCAAAGGCCTGGGCCCCCTTATGTGTCTTGTGTTCGGAATGGGGCCTGTCGTTGATGAGGTTGGTGTTGTCCCAGCTGTTGTCGTAGTTGGATTTTCTCAAGATGAAATAGGAGCCCAGTTCGATAAACCTTGTGGCCGCCGTGGGAAGAAAGCAGTATCGGTAGCCCATTCCAAAAGTCATCTGGCTTATGTCTCCGGAATAGATGCTGTTGAATGTATCCTTAAAACTTGAGCTGTCGGGGTATTTTTTTGCATAGGTAAGGCCCAGCAGTACGGAGTGCTTTAGATTGAAGGGAATTTCGACGGAAACATCGACGGCGGGCATGCCGCTTGCTGTGGCGATAAGCCCGATGATATCGGTCTGTATGTTGAATAGGCTTTTATGAATGCTGGAGTCGTCGGAAGTGAAGGCCATGCTGCTGTCCATCGCAGGTGCATTTTGTTCCTTGACCATGCTTGCGTATTCGTTTACATAGACGGTGTCGGTAATCTTGGGCAACTGAAGGTACACCGTGTCGCGGTGAACCACCTTGATGAATACGGTGTCTCTAGATTGTTTCAGGAGGGTGTCTTGTAGTAAGGCTCCTTGCTGTAAAGCTCCCTGCGACAAAGTGTCGGCCGCACCCTCTTGGCAGAATGCTGCTGCGCAGAACCACAGGATTATCGCCAAACCTAACCGCATGCGAATTCCTTGCTGTCGTGAAACGTCTAAGATTTCTAGCCCTGGGAAAAACGGCTCAGGAAACTTGCCAGACGTTCGTTCCCCGATTGGTTGAAAACGAAATCCGGGGAACCCTGCTCCACGATGACTCCCTGGTCCATGAAGATTACCTTGTTTGCAACGTCGCGGGCGAAGGCCATTTCGTGGGTCACGATGACCATGGTCATTTTCTTGTCTGCAAGGCCCTTGATAATCTTCAGGACTTCGCCGGTAAGTTCCGGGTCCAGGGCGCTTGTAGGCTCGTCAAAGAAAAGAATCTCGGGTTTCATGGCCAAGGCACGTGCAATGGATACCCGCTGCTGCTGACCGCCCGAAAGTTCGCAGGGGTAGGCTTTTTCCTTGGAGGCGAGTCCCATCTGCTCCAGTAGTTCGCGGCCCCGTTTGCGGGCTTCTTCACGGTCCATTCCCAGCACCCGGATGGGGGCGATGGTCAGGTTTTGCAACACCGTCAGGTGGGGGAAAAGGTTGAAGTTCTGGAAAACGAGACCGGTGGAAAGTCGGATCTCCCGGAGGACGTTTGGTGGGGCGTACTTGGCGTTGCCTTTCTTGTCTAGGCCCACGATCATGTTCTTGCCGTTCACGCAGACGGCACCCGCGTCCATGGTTTCCAATTGGGTAATGCAGCGCAGCAGCGTAGACTTGCCCGATCCGGAGGGGCCGATAATGGAAAGAACCTCTCCCTGATTCAAGTCGAAGGATATATCCTTGAGAACGTGGTTTTCTCCGAAGGATTTTTTCAGATGTTCAACTTTTAAAACTGCGTTCATATTTCAAACCGGGGGAGAGCCTTATTTATAATAGTTGAGTTTCTTTTCGATGTAGGCAAAAAAGCAACTGAGCAAAAGGTTTGCCACGTAGTAGAAAACCCCTGCTACGAAAAGCGGGTAAATGCTGGCATAGGCGGCCTGCTGTTTTTTTGCCAGGGAGAATAATTCCGTAACGGCGATTACCTGGGCAAGGGATGTATCCTTTACCAGGGTAATGACCTCGTTTGCGCTGGCGGGCACCACCTGCTTGACCACCTGTGGCAATATGATGCGGAAAAATGTCTGGCCCTTGGTAAGGCCAAGCATGGAAGCCGCCTCGTACTGCCCCTTGGGTATGGCCTGGATGCCTCCCCTGAAAATTTCGGCAAAGTAGGCGGCGTAGTTGATGGAGAATGCGGCAACCACCGCGGGGAAACGGTCAAAGGATAGGCCGATGCCGGAGTATTCGCTCAGGTAGTAACTGCCAAAATAGATGGCCACAATCTGCAAAAGCAGGGGGGTGCCCCTCATGACGGAGATGTAGAAACTCACCGGGTAACGTACTACGCGGTACTTGCTCATCTTGAGGACTGCCACAAGCAATCCCAAGGGAATGGAAAACAGGAGGGTCAACCCGAAAATCGCCAAGGTGGTGCAGAAACCGCCCCAGAGAATCGGCAAAAGGTTTGCTAAGTCGGCCATAGGTTACTTACCGAACCACTTGGCTGAGATTTCGGCGAACTTTCCGTCGGCCTGCATTGCCTTGAGGGTTTCGTTTACGGCATCCCGGAGGGCCTGGTCTTTTTTGCGGAAGCCCACGGCGTATTCCTCGTCACTTAGGCCCTCCTCAAGGACTACGTAGTCCTTGGCGTTTGTCACAATCCAGTACTTGGCCACGATTTCGTCCAGGAATACTGCGTCTACGCCACCTTTGTCCAAGTCCATGAGGGCGGTCTGGTTGTCGTCGAAGGGGACGATATCCTTGGCGGCCTTGCCTGCTTCGGAGGCGTCCAGAAGTTTTTGGGCGGTGGAACCGTTCTGCACGGCAATCTTTTTCCCGGAGAGTGATGCGAGATTTGCCAGGGACTTGTCCTTTACGGTGAAAATCATGCGGTTCTTTAGGTAGGCTTCGCTAAGGTTCATGGCGGCGGCCCGAGATGAGTCTACGCTCAGGCCGTTCCAGATACAGTCAATCTTGCCGGTGTTCAGTTCCTGCTCCTTGGCGTCCCAGGAAATGGGCTGGGTCTTGAGTTTTAAGCCGAGGCGTTTGCAAACTTCGGTGGCCAGGTCGATGTCGAAACCCACGATGTTGTTGTCCTTATCCCGAAAACCCATGGGCGGGAAGGAATCGTCCAGACCCAATACGAATTCACCGACGGCCTTGACTTTATTCAAGGATTCGTCTGTCTTGGGGGTGTCGCTTTTCTGGTCGTTGCAGCCCATGAACATGGCGCAGCAGGCGATGGCTGCGATACTTGCGAAAAACTTTTTCATATTGCTTCCTTTTGTGCCGTAAACTGTGGCAATACGAAAAATGTAGTAAAAGAAAAATTTGGGTCATTTGAAAAAAACGGTGCTTTTTACACGAATTTTATCTTTTTTCACACAAATTTGCTTGCATCTAACGATACTCACGGTTTTTAAGGAAATGTGTGGGTTGGACTTGACGGTTTGTCATTCCGGGCTTGACCCGGAATCTTTTACTCCCATAGATCCCGGCTCCCCATACGGGGACCAGCCACACTAAGGAACAAGTTCCTAAGTGTGTTGCAGCCGGCGCGGAGGCCGGGATGACAATGCTCGAGGGACAGCTTTTCAATGTCATTCCGGGCTTGACCCGGAATCCCCTCCGCGCTGTCACCCTGGAGTGGAGCTATGCGGAACGATGCCTCCGAATTGTCACCCTGGAGTGCCGTTGGCACGATAGGGTCCATTTTCAGTCCACCTGCGTCATATCAAAAAAGCGCACGGTGTGCGCCTTTCGTCTGTTGCCTGTGCAGCCTATGGGCATTTGTTGCCGCCGGGATTGCTGCCTGATGGACCACACCATTTTTCCCATTTATCGGCCTTATATCCCCAGTTATCAGGAGGTGTTGGATTCCATTCGTCTGCACTTGGAGGAACCCAACCACTCGTCCTTACTACATCCTCCACCTGAAGGTTTACAATGTCCAAGGCGGGCTTTTGATAAACTTTCCTGATTTGCATAAGGGTACCTTTTTTCTCTCTATTCCAATGAAAAATAGTTAAAATTTGACATTTTGAAAAGGGAAAACGTAATGAATTATATGGATTTTGTACAAAATATCGCTGGGTTTGCGTTTGGTCACATTATTTGGTGATTGGTGGCTAGTGGTTGGTTGCTGTCGTCATTGCCTCTGCGTTGGGCTTTGTTTGGATGACTTCCTCAAATTCGTGTGGTAATGAAGATCCCGGCTCCCCGGGGCAGGCTTAGGCCGGGATGACAGCGGAAGATTGTCGGGTTGATTACGGATCCCTCAAAAAAATTTCCTAAATTTTATCCGTTCAAAATTAAATCCCTTTATAAATAAGGTACAATAAGGTAGATATCATGATTAACGTCAATATGCCCGATATGAATGACCAGGTGCAGGCC
>JABUUR010000365.1 GCA_021443065.1 Fibrobacter sp. | reverse complement strand
GCTACGACAAAAAGATCCGCACCAACCACGGCGGCATCAACCTGGACGTGGTTTTTAAACAATGGTGAAATATGTATCGTAGTAGATAAAGGGGCGTTTTTTCTTGCGCTTGAACTTGCCCTTTCCACCGCCCTCCAATTCAGTAACCAAGTCCTGGAGGCCGCCCTTATCCACTTTGTTTGCATCGTCCTGCTCTTCGTCGGGCTCTTTCACCTTGAAATATGGAATGACCATATCGAAGTCTTCCTTGTCGGCATCCTTTTCAAAATTGAAGGAATATTCAGTTTCGGTGTTGCCGTCTTTCACCCGCTTGTTTGAAATGCTGACACTCACAAGACGAGCTTTCAACACAACTGCGTCAAATTCAATCTGCATGTCCAGTGCATATTCTTCCAAAGGGAGTGTGGTTTTGGAAAAGCAGAAATCACCGACGCTGTTGAACACGCCATCCAGTTCCACGCCATATTTCATAAGTTCGCGAAGCATTACGTGGGTTGCGCCATATTCCATGGCCTTCAGGGTAAACTTGGACTTCACCATCAGTTGTTGAAGTTTCAAGGAATACTTGTCCAGGCGGGAGGCCAGGTTCATTTTCATTTTAAATTCTTTTGCCATATAAATTCCTTATTTTTCTTGTCAAATATAAAAAACTCGTTGAAGGAATACCAAACTCGAACGTTGCGAAAAAGCGCCAGAGCGAAAATTCAAAATACTGCTTCGTAATCACAAACTTGTCTGAAGTCTGGGAATCATTTCGCTGCTCCATTCTTCGAAGGTGTCATCGGCGATATGTTCCTTGGCCTGTTGCATCAGGTGGATGTAAAAATGAAGATTGTGAATTACGGAAAGGGTCCAGCCCAAGGGTTCCTTGGACTTGTGCAGGTGTCGCATGTAACCGCGGGTGTAATTGCTACAGCAATAGCAATCGCATTCAGGATCCAGCGGTGTTTCAAAGTCGCAGGCGAATTTCTGATTCTTGTAGCGGAGTACTCCTTGGCTCGTATAGACCAGGCCGTCCTGTGCATTTTTTGCAGGCAGAATGCAGTCGAACATATCGACCCCACGCTTGATCAATTCCAGCAGATTCCAAGGCGTACCCACTCCCATTACGTAGCGGGCGCGGTCCTCGGGGAGCAAGTCGGTGCAGAAGTCCGCAATCTCGTACATGGTTTCTACAGGTTCCCCCACGGAGAGCCCGCCCATGGCATAACCGTCGGGGCCGATTTCCTTAAGCGCCTCGATGGATTTTTTGCGAAGTTCCTTGTGCATTCCGCCCTGCACAATCCCGAAGAAAAACTGCGGGTAGCCATGCAGGGGCGGATTCGTCTCCAGCCATTCCTTAGCCTCGCGCGTCCACTTCAGGGTAAGCCTCAAGGAGTGTTCCGCCTCCTCGACGGTGCTGGGGTAGGGCGTACACTCGTCAAAGGCCATGATAATGTCCGCCCCGATTTCGCGCTGGGCCTCCATGACGCTAGCAGGCGTAAACATGTGCATGGATCCGTCCAGCAAACTTTTGAAACGCACCCCGTCTTCTGAAATCTTGCGGAACTGCTTTAAACTCCAAACCTGAAAACCACCGCTGTCCGTAAGCATGGGGCCGTCAAATCCCATGAATTTCTGGATGCCGCCGGCCTTCGCCACAGTCTTTGTTCCCGGCCGCAAATACAGGTGGTATGTATTGGCAAGAATAATTTCCGCCTCCATTTCCTTGATATCGCGGGAGGTAATTCCCTTTACAGTGGCATTGGTCCCCACCGGCATAAAAATCGGGGTGGTAACGTCGCCGTGGGCAGTGTGAACCACCCCGAGGCGGGCCTTGGACTTCTTGGAGGTCTTCTTCAGTTCAAAAGGATTTGCGTTCATGGGGACACTTCACGCAAAACAGTATGCCCGATGCTCCTGCGCAGAGGAAAATTCCCGGGACTTCTTTTCGAAAGGGAGTTCCGGGGAATAGCATTTGGATTTAAGTTCGGCACTACCGCAGGCGCACTTTTCACAACGTTCCGCAAAGCGGCAGCCCGCCACAAAATCCTTAGGTTGCGGAACAGAGCCCGGAATAGATTTAAGGTTCTTCATTTCGCTATGGCTTTCGGGAATGGCGGCAAGCAGCCCCTGCGTATAAGGGTGCAGAGGGTTTGTGATGACGCATTTCACAGGGCCCACTTCTACAATGCGGCCGGCATACATTACGGCCACACGGTTTGCATATTGCGAAACAATACCCATGTTATGGGTAATCAAAAGCACCGCGGTCCCCATGCTCTCAGCCATTTCTTTCAGCACTGCCAATACCTGCGCCTGCACCGTTACATCCAAGGCGGTTGTAGGCTCGTCGGCAATGATGAGTCTTGGCTTGGGCAATAACGCCATAACAATGCAAATGCGCTGCAGCATGCCTCCGGAAAGTTCGTGAGGGTAAGAATTCAGCACCCGGTCCGGATCGGTGAAACCCGCCAGATTCAGCATGCGACGGATTTCAGCCATTTCTCCGTTGTCGCCCCTATCGCTTTTGGACAGTGACGATGCGGTCTTGCAAAACCTGAAAACTTCCAGCAGTTGCTTTTTGATGGTCAACACAGGATTCAACGCCTGCATGGGTTCCTGAAAAATACATGCTATTTCGGATCCCCGAATTTTCTGCAGTTCCTTGAGGGGGAGCACCGCCAGGTCCGCGTTGCCGAACTCCACGGAACCGCTAATGATTTTTGCAGAAGGCTGAGGGAGAAGTCGCAAAATGCTCATGGCGGTAACGCTCTTGCCGCAGCCCGACTCCCCCACCAGGGCAAAAAACTCGCCCGACTTGATGTCAAAGGAAACGCGGTCCGTCACCTGCACCATGGAACCTTCCTTGGTGCCGTTGCAAAAGGCAACGGACAAGTCATGGACATTCAGCACCACGCTGCAGGAATTTTCAGGAGATTTATTTTCTACACCGGACACGTTCAAATCCTTTTTGGAAAATTTTCAAAAATCACTTTTTCAAGAAAGCCTTGATTTCGTCCAGGCGCAGCAAGGCAAGTTCCCGCCCCCGGTCATACACGCGCTGCAATTTTTCAGGGTCGCTTTCCGTACGGGAGATACCCAGAGAAACCTCGGGGCACAGCACCATGACTTTGCCCAGTTTTTCTTGTTCAAAGACATAGCGGGTTTCTTCGTTGTACATCACGTGACGGTTGGCCACCGCATCCACCAGTTTGGGATACCTGCGGTAAACCAGGCGCATCAAAGGCACCAGCATGTTTTTCTTTTTCTCGTAACTGCGGGGCTGCGTCAAGATTACAATGTTGCGATTGTAACCGATGGATTCAAAGTACTTCAGGGGAATGGAATCCGAGATGCCCCCATCCGTGTACTTGCGACCCTTGATATCCACCAGGTTCGAAACCAGGGGCATGGAGGCCGAAGCCCGCATCCACTCCAGGTCATCTCCCAGGCCGTCGGTCAATTTCACGTAGGCAGCAGCCCCAGTCTGGGCATCTGTGGCCACCATGTAAAAATCCATGGGGTTCTTTACCAGTGCATCGTAGTCAAAGGGGTCGAGAACTTGCGGAATTTGCTTGTAACAAAAATCGGCATTGTACAAGTCGCCGGTCTTGAACAAGGAACTAAAACTGCAATAACGCTTGTCCCTGCCGTACTTAAGATTGTAACGCAAGGCACGCCCCGGCTGGCGAGATTTTATATTACAGCCAAAGCAGGCCCCCGCAGAAACGCCCACGGCACCATCCACCTCGATGTCATGTTCCATCAGCACATCAAGGATGCCGCAGGTAAAGAGGCCACGCATGGCACCCCCTTCAAGAATCAACCCCGTCTTAATTTCGCTCATCGAACCTCCAACCTTCAAAATCAAATGTAACGGTCGCCGGACTTAGGGTCCATGGCATCGCGCACGCCTTCGCCTACGAAAGTGGTCAACAATAGCGTTACAAAAAGGGCTGCCACCGTGCTCACGGAAATCCAGGGTGCATAAAGATTGTTCAACCCCTGGCTCATCAATTCGCCCCAACTGGGCGTAGGGGGCTGCAAGCCGAACCCCAGAAAATCCAGGGAAGTCAGACTGCCGATACCCCCAATCAGCGTAAAGGGGAAAAGGGTAACCACCGGGGTCATGGCGTTGGGCAAAATTTCCTTGAAGAAAATATGGCGGTGGGAAAGCCCCAGCACCTTGGCGGACTGCACATAGGTCATGCTGCGCAACTTCAAGAATTCGCCGCGCATGTAGTAGCTCAAGGAAATCCAGTTGAAGGCAGCCATGATTAAAATCAAAAGCCAGAAACTGCGGCCGTATATACTGCCGATCAATATTACCACATAAAGCATTGGCAGCGAAGACCAGATTTCAATAAAGCGCTGCATACCCGTATCCCAGAACTTTCCGAGATAACCCTGGATACCGCCAATGACAATGCCAAGGAATGTACCCAGGACCGTCAAAAGCAGGCTGAATGAAATGCAAATTCTAAAGCCGTGGATCAGCCGTGCCAGCACATCGCGGCCGTTGGCATCGGTGCCCAGCCAGTGTTCACCGCTGGGGGCAAAGGGTGGCGTACCTTCGCCGCTCAAGTCGGCCTTCAAGGGGTCGTGGGCGATAGGCGGCATAATGGACCACATTTCAGGGCAGCCTCCCGCACGGGTAAAACCCTCCGCGGCGTCTTCTTCGCACTGGCGAACGTCGGCAAAAAGTTGGGCGTAATCCTGCTCCGTCTCGTAACTGCCCCCGAATTCCTTTTCGCTGTAGCGGGCAAAGGCGGGGAAATAAGTCTTGCCCTGGTAACGCAGCACCAGGGGTTCGTCGTTCACCGTCCAGGGGCTGGTAAGGGACAAGAGGTAGACCACCACCAAGACGATCAAGGAGTAAAAAGCCCGTTTGTTCTTGCGGAATCTTTTAATACGGTTCTTGGTTTCTGTGGTCAATCGAATTTTCATCTTTGGGCAATATAAAAAAATTTTCCATTCTAAAATTTTTATATTGGATTCCCGTACGAAAAAGGAACAGCCAGTGCGCAGACAGGACAACCAAAGAAACCGAGGCAACGACCCGGAATTCAATCGCGGGAGCGAAAGCCGTGGAGAACGCGGACCCAAGGAGAACAAGGTTCAAAAGGAACGTTGCATTCTCGTAGGCATCGCCACGCCAAAAATCCGCCCATGGCTTGCCACGGAACAATTGGCGGAACTGGCCCGTCTGGCAGAAACTGCCGGCGCCGAAGTCGTGCAGAGTTTTTTGCAACGGGTACAGCAATTCAATGCGGCCACCCTCATCGGCGAAGGCAAGGTGAACCAGGTAAAGATTGCCCTCGAAGAAAACGACGCCAAGATGGTTGTTTTCGACGACGACCTGAGCGGATCCCAAGTGCGAAACCTGGAACAGCGACTGCCCGGCATCAAGGTGCTGGACCGCACCGGACTCATCCTGGACATTTTTGCAAAGCATGCGGTAACCGCCGAAAGCCGCCTCATGGTGGAAGTGGCCCAACTGCAATACATGATGCCACGCCTGACGGGAGCGTGGACCCACCTTTGCCGCCAGCACAACGGAGGCATTGGCACCAAGGGGCCTGGGGAAACCCAGTTGGAAACGGACCGCCGCATGATTCGCAAGCGCATCCAGGAACTGAAGAAGAAGCTTGAAAAAATCGAAGATGCCCGGGAAAGCCAGGCCATCAATCGCAACGACATTTTTCACTTAGGAATCGTGGGCTATACCAACGCCGGAAAATCCACGCTGACCAACCGTCTTACCGGCGCCGACGTTTACGTCGAAGACAAACTTTTTGCAACCTTGGACAGCACCACCCGCAAACTATTCTTGGACGGCGAGAACATTATCCTGTCCGACACCGTTGGATTCATCAGGAAACTCCCCCACAACCTGATCGAAACCTTCAAGAGCACCCTGGGCGTGGCGGCCCATGCAGATTGCATTCTTGAGGTGGTTGACGGAAGCGCCCCCGATTACCGGGAACATCTGGAAGTGACTCACAAGACGTTGCAGGGCATTATCAGCCCCGAGACACCCCGGTTGCGGGTATTCAACAAGGTGGAGACCTGCGACGATGCCCGACGAACCGAACTGCGTGAAAACTACCCCGAGGCAATCCAGGTCAGCGCCAAGGAAAACATCGGCATGGAACTGTTGCGATCAGCCTTCAAGGAGCAACTGGCAGCCTGGCACAAGAAGCGCGAAAGCGCAGCCATCCAGATCAGGGAAGAGGTGGAATCGCCATGGCCCGCCCACCCCGCAGAAAGCGTCACCGACAAAAGTTTAAACGGCAACCGTACCGAGGATTGGCGGGAGCCCGGGATTTACGAAGTATGAACAAGGATGAACTTAAGAAAAAGTACGGAAAGAAAAAAGTCCCCCACCAGTGGCGAGAGACTGATTTCATTTCGACACAGGTCTGCACCTTCTTTGGCGCCGGCATGAGCCCCAAGGCTCCCGGCACCATGGGAAGCCTGGCCGCAGCCGTCGTAGCGTTCCCTATAGCCTACTTCTGTTTCAATTACGGGACACACCTTGCCGATGGAACCCCACTTGAATCTGCAAGCCGATTTTTCTTTAGCCACATCTTTATTTTACTTGCAATTCTTTCCTTTTTTGCACCGATTCCCTTTGTGAAAAAAGCCATGAAGGATACAATGACCGAGGACCCTGGCTGGATTGTCATTGACGAGGTCTGCGGCGTATGGACAGCCCTTGCCTTTTTGCCCCTAGGAGCGGTAGCAACGGCACCAACCGGCATACTCCTGCTGCTTTTGACCTTCGGCATTTTCAGATTCTTCGACATTCTTAAACCATTGGGAATCCATAGGCTCGAAAAATTCCCCGGTGCCTGGGGAGTCATGGCAGACGACCTTTTGGGAGGCGTCTACACGGGAATCTGCATGGCTGTTCTTTGTCATTTCGCGCTGTAAGGATGCGGTTTAAAAACGCAACTATTTTGACACTACATAATAACCGCCGCGGTTTTTACAAGTACCGCGAACAGGAAACACATCAAATCAACTAGATCCTAAGTAAAAAACTAGGATTCGCTCTCCAACGGATAATCAAACTGGATTGTTCGAGGCGTCGCAATCCTGTCGAACTTCACCTCGTAACAGAAGTTTTCGGTATCCACCCCCGTGACAGTGCCTGACCCCATAATTCTGTGGATTACACGGTCGCCCGCTTCAAAGACGGCCGTGGGCACTTTTTTTCCTGCGACGTTACCCTGGGATTCGTCTATTCCGCCCTTCATGATTCCATCGAGATTCTCGGAAAATTCCCGTTCGTAGTCCACATGCGCAATGTATTTACGAGCCTCCTGATACCATTCGTCGCTGAATCCTCGGACAACGTCCAGTTCGTCCATGTTCATTTCCAGCAAGAAACGTGAAGGATAACGACACTGAGCATCGCCACCGGCGGCATCTTCGGAATCGCTGAGACAAAGGACGTTTTCGGCACGGGTGAAGGCCACGTAAGCCAAACGACGTTCTTCTTCCAGTTGGATTTTGTTCTTGACACGCTTTACGGGAAAAATGCCTTCGTTTAATCCGCAGACAAAGACATAGGGGAACTCCAGGCCCTTGGCGTTGTGAATCGTCATGAGTTGAATTTTATCCTTGCCGAACGCGGTAGAGTCGGCGACGCCCTCGCCTTGGGCTGCGTCAGAGCTCATCCCAAGGATTGTACCTGGGGCAGCTGCAGGTTTCTGCTCTGCGAAATCTGCGTCGGCATTTGTAAACAGCACGATGTTCTGCAGGTATTCGTCCAAGGTGGCGTCTTCTTCAAAAGTCTTTTCAAATTCCATGACCCCCTGCTTAAGTTCCGCCAAATTGCTTAGGCGGTCGTCGTCGCCATCCATACGGAGCATTTCTTCGTAGCCGGATTCCCTGAGCATTTTCGCAAGCACGTCGCTCACCGCCATGTCGTTTTTGCAGGAGCGGTACTTTTCGACGAGTTTCACGAACTCACCCACCTTGGTGCGGGCCATAAAGGCGGCGCAATCCAGTTCCGGCTTGACAGCATCGTTTTCTACTGAAGCACTTTCGGCCTCCGCAGTCACGTAAATTTCGACCAAGGCCTCGTAAAGGGAAATGCCGCGGTGTGAAGCGTACCTGGCAAGGATTTCTTGCTTCTTGGGGCCGAACATGCGCTTGGGCGTATTGACCACGCGCATAAAACTCAGGTCGTCGGCATAGACCAGCATGCGCAGGTAGCAAAGAACATCCTTGATTTCTTGACGCTGGTAAAAGCCGATACCGCTGTACACCTTGTAAGGCAAGTGATCGGACATCAAGGCTTCTTCTACGGAGCGGGATTGGGAATGCATGCGGTAGAGCACGGCAATATCCTTGGGCGAGGCGCCCTTGTCCAAAGCCCCCTTGATACGTTCCACGATCCACTTGGCCTCGTCACGGGTGTTTTTACCGTGATAGAACACAGGAGTCTTGCCGCCCACGCGCACAGGCCTTAAAACCTTGTCGATACGGAACTCGTTGTTCTTGATTACGGAATCGGGAATCTTGAGAATGCTGGGCGTTGAGCGGTAATTGTTCTGCAAAAGGATTGTCTTGCAGCCCTCGTGCAGGCTGTCAAATTCCAGGATCCGGTTTACATCGGCGCCACGCCAGGTATAAATCGTCTGGTCGGGGTCGCCAACCACAAACAGGTTCTTGTGGTAACTGCTGAGCAAGTTCGCCAAACGGTACTGCTGGCAGTCTATGTCCTGGAATTCGTCCACCATCACGTACATCATGCGCTTGCGCCATTTCTCCAGTTTTTCGGGAAAATGTTCCAGAATATAAAGGGTCACAAGAATCAGGTCATCGAAATCCAGTGCAAAATTCTTGCGCTGTTCGTAGATGTAGCGGTAGTAAACCTTGTGCCATTTATCGGGCGCCCCATCGATCAGTTCCAGAATACCTTCGGCATTTTTTTCTGCGAACAAGGAAACGTAATCCGTTTCTGTGCCCTTGCGCCCTCCGATAAAATCCAACGCACTGCTAATTTTCATGTCGTTCAAATGAAAGCCCAGTTCGGCATAGCATTTTTTCAGCAAGGATTTCTGGTCGTCCTCGTCCAAGATCATGAATTCCCTGGGATAGTTGAGGACATGAATATCTTCACGAAGGAACTGTACGCAAAAACCGTGGAAGGTGGAAATATAACCGGAGTCGTCGCCCCCGAGCATGGAACGTACGCGGTGTTTCATTTCGCCTGCAGCCTTGTTTGTAAAGGTGACGCAGAGGATGTTCGATGGAGAAATGCCCAATTCCTTTGCCAGGTACAGGTAACGGTGGGTCAGGGTACGGGTCTTGCCGGAACCCGCCCCCGCAATAACACGGACATACCCTTCCGTGGTCACCACGGCAAGGCGTTGTTCCTCATCAAGTTTGGCAAGTTCCTGTTCTGGGTTCATTGTCTCGCCTTAATAATCTACACGAATATAATACAACGGATAATATAGTTAAATAGTAACCTTTTGTGCACTAAATTATAAAATTTAATTCATATACGACATCACATATAACGTAAAGAAAATATCAAATCAAGACAAATATGCTAAATTAGACCCGTTCTTACAAATAAATACTATAGGAGTATAGAAATGAACAAGATGAAAATGTCTGCAATCGTCCTCGGCCTCGCCGCCGCTGGCGCATTTGCACAGAACGCCCCCGAAGCAGCCCCCGCAGCCGCTCCTGCACAGCCCGTCGCCGAAGTCAATGCAGATTCCGTAAAGGCTGCAGAAGAAGCCAAGGCCATGGAAGCAAAGAAGGCTGAAGAAGAAAAGGCCGCCGCCGAAGCTAAGAAGGCTGAAGAAGAGAAGGCCGCCGCCGAAGCTAAGAAGGCCGAAGAAGAGAAGGCCGCCGAAGCCAAGAAGGCTGAAGAAGAAAAGGCCGCCGAAGCCCCTGCAGAAAACACCAATCCCGCCGAAGTGGGTGCCGCCGCCACCTCCGCATTTTCCGCCATCAAGGAAAGTTTTGGCAAGCCCACTTCCGTCGCCAACATGGAAGTCAAGGTTTCCGGCTACGTGGAAGTGGATGCCGAAGCCAACGACCTGACCGAGTCCAGGGTTGGCCACAAATACTATACCGACGCTACCCTCAACATCGATGTGAAGTTCAACGAAAGCTGGTCCGCACACCTGG
Source organism: Fibrobacter sp. (assembly GCA_021443065.1). GTDB lineage: Bacteria > Fibrobacterota > Fibrobacteria > Fibrobacterales > Fibrobacteraceae > Fibrobacter. The sequence continues at coordinate 13,213 of JABUUR010000365.1, read as the reverse complement.
GCATCGATGCCTACAACGATAACGGTGCAAGCGCTGGTTTCGCCTATGACGATGCCTATGTACAGTACAAGCCCTCCGAAGCCTTTGCCGTGAAGGTCGGTGACCTTCGTCTTAAGGAAGGTGCCTTCAAGTCCTACTACAAGTACGACGACGTAAGCATCAACTCCGCCGGCATGATCCGCCACAAGGTCCGCGGTATCGAAGTCGACCTGGCAGGCCTGGAACTGACCTACGGTTTCTCCAAGTACATGGACAACGGCTATGCCTACGACGTTCACGCCGCTTACGAATTCAACTACGCAAAGCAGCACCTCCGCCCCTACTTCAACTACAAGTCCTTCCAGGAACTGGACCACAACGAGCTCCATGCCGGTGTTGACGCAGGCTTGAACATCGGCGGATTCAGCTTCCGCGCCGTCTACGGCTTCCACATGGACTACCTGATTGACGATGATGATAAGGGTACCGCCGGTGCTTCTCATATTGATAGGAACGGCAATACCTACACCGACGACCTGACCTCCATGGCACACACCTTCTTGGCAGAACCCTGCTTCAAGTTGGGCATGGTGGAAATCAACACTGCCGTGTTCTTCGCCCTGGTATTCGAAGGCGACGACAACAACCTGGAAGGCTACAATTTCAAGGGTAATTCCGCCAACAACCAAGCAGAAGAAATTCCTGAATACTTCTTCGTCTATGCAGAACCGGCCCTCAAGCTTGCCGAATTCATCAAGTTGGGCGTGCCTGTAGAATTCCACAGCAACACCGTGGACATGGACCAGGACCGTTCCACCTTCGACATCGGTGTCCGCGCCTACATCAAGCCGGTTGAAAACCTTGAATTCACCGCCTACGGTATGATCGACATCGCCATCGGCGACGACGCCCCCATTGCAGGCGACGTGGGTCTGCGCTTCGGCCTCGAAGCTATATTCACCTTCTAAGACACCGCAGGCTTAGCCCTACACCGTCTTATGAAAATTAAAAGGCCTTGGTCAAATGACCAAGGCCTTTTTGCATATTGCCTTGTACACTGCTTTGCATATCGCCTTTCACTAGTAATCGCCTTTATGTTGCAAAATGCGAAAACAAGACGCAGAACCAGTCTTTGCGCTATTAGCAAAAGTTCAACTAGAACTTAATGGGGTACAGCCAGTGAACATGGAACTCAGGGTAAACCTGTATTGTCGGTGCAGGCAGCTTGATATAGTTCAAGTAGCGGACCAGAGTGCGGGCCCAGCGGCTTTGTGGGCGCAAGGCCTCCAGGTCGTAATCTAGGGCAATGTAGATTTCATAACTTCCGCCCTTGGGGTGTTTACCCAAGCCTTTATGGAAAATTACGTCGTCCACGCTGATACCGGCCGCAACAGCAAGCCAGTCTGGATAATAATCACGAACGCTAGCCGGCAACATTCGGTTAATCTTAAAAGAACACCAATAAGTATGATTCGGATAGTCGTCTGTAAAAATGCCAGTATCAGTATTCTCGTAATAGACTTTGGAGTTAACCCAATAACTCCACTTGAGGTCTATATACTTGAACACAGGAATGTAACGTTCCGCCATAGGCAAGAAACCACCTATGCTACCAGCGAGAACATCAAAGATACTGAAGCCCCATTCCGGGGCAAAGCCGTCTTTAATGTCGATAGCGATATGGGTAGACATCGCCGTAAGGCCCGCAAACAAATAAGATTTAAACTCAGATAGGCCGGACCAGCGGTATCCTTCATAAAACACATCGCCAATCAATACACCTGCAGAAAAATGTCCTAACTTATCGATATTCTTGGCGTAATCAAAGTCATTTTCAAAATGAAAGCCTTGATTATCCTCATCCCACCAACCTTTGGCAAAAACAAAGACATAGGCTGCTGCATATGCCGAAGCCCCGACACCCAAGGTGGCTGCAAGCTTCGGTACCGAAACCTCAGACTTGATGTACTCAGGGTCTTCCGTACGGTAATCCCACGTAGAATCGCGCCAAGTCAGGGGACCCAGAAAATCATCAGCCTGGGCAAAGCCAGTACAGGCCAAGGTTGCAATCAAAAAGTTTCTAAACGCCTTTCTCATCGTAAATAAAATATAGAAAAGAGACGAATGTACGATGAGTAGCGATTAGCCATTTTTCTTTCCGGCCTGTGTGCCTGAATCCGTAGCAAAGATGATCCCGGGTCAAGCCCGGGGTGACAGACTCTTGTTGTCATCCTGAAATGGATTCTATCGCTGCGCTCCAGAATGACTGATGTCATCCCGGCCTCTGTGCCTAGATCTCCAGAAACTTCACCCACGCCGCCTGCAGAAAACGAAAAACACCCGCTTCGACAGCGGGTGTTTCCATAAAAATGCCCTTTAATACCACCTTCTACCCTGCCCACGGCCCATTTGCCCAGGGCAGGTTTCAGGCGGTAGTTGCAAGAGCCTGCGCAGCGTTAGTCGCGAGCCAAGAGCACAACGCTATTGTGACCACCGAAGCCGAAGCCATCGGACATGGCGTAACGGAAGGAGTGGCTCGTATTCTTGTTGGCGCAAACATCAAAGTGAATGCGTTCGTCCTGGTTGAATACGTTGGTAGTGGCGTGAATCATCTGATTCTGGAGAGACTTGATGGTGACGATGGCTTCCAAGGCACCTGCGGCACCAAGGGCGTGACCAATCATGCACTTGGAAGAGTTGATCTTGAGGGTGTCGCGAAGGCCAAAAACCTTTTCAAGGGCGGAACATTCGGCAACGTCGCCCAGCGGAGTGGAAGTACCGTGAGTATTCACGTAACCCACTTCAGAGGCTTCAATCTTTGCGTCGCGGAGTGCCATTTCGATAGCCAGACGCACGCCCTCGCCGTCTTCGCGAGGGGCGGACATGTGGTGAGCGTCGGCGCTCATGCCAACGCCAGCCACACGGGCAAGGATCTTGGCACCGCGCTTCTGGGCATGAGACAGGCTTTCGAGAACCAGCACGCCGGCACCTTCACCAATGACAAAGCCGTCGCGATCCACGTCAAAGGGTCGAGAGGCAGTAGTGGGGTCGTCGTTGCGCTTTGAAAGAGCCTTCATGGAGCAGAAACCAGCAACAGCCACTTCATTCACCGTTTCGTCGGCACCGCCGGCCAGCATCACATCGGCACGGCCCAGACGGATGGCGTCGTAGGCGGCAGCAATGGAGTGGTTGGAGGTTGCACAGGCGGAAGTCACGGCAAAGCAGGGGCCCATCCAGCCAATGCGATTAGAAACTTCACCGGCGGGCATGTTGGTAATTGCCATGGGGATAAAGAAGGGGGACACACGGCTAGGACCGCGGTTGGCATAGGCAACGCAAGTGTCCGTGTAAATCTTCATGCCGCCAATGCCGGAACCGATAATCACACCGGCGCGGCTGGGGTCTTCTGCAGCAGGGTCGATGCCCGCATCGGCAAGGGCCTTGTAGGCAGAATAGACAGCGTACTGGATGCTGCGGGAGTAACGGGACTGGTCTCGGGCGGAGAAATACTCGTCGGCGACAAATTCATTGACGCTGGCGGAGAACTTTGTGGTGAAAGCAGAAGCATCAAAACGAGTGATCGGAGTGATGCCAGACTTGCCTGCAAGCAGGTTATTCCAAAGGAGGTCGGGTGTGTTGCCGAGAGCGGACACGCAACCCATACCGGTGATTACAACTTCTTCCATTTTAACCCAAATTTTTAATGTGGATAGTGATTTGCGACACAATATAGCAATTAAAAAACTTACGCAAATATGATTTTAATCTTATATCGAGTCGTTGATTGATATTTTTGGAGGTCAAACGCCACCTCTCGCGACCCAAAGTGGCCCAATATTAGCAAATTTCTCTAAAAAACGGGGGTACCCCGGAGAAAACCGGATAGAATAACTAAATTTGACCACATATGGCAAAATGGAAAAGTTCACCGAATCTGGTTTGGATGGACCTGGAAATGTCCGGTCTGGATCCCGAAAAGGATGTTATCCTGGAAATAGCCACCATTGTAACCGATGCGAACCTGAAAATTCTTGCAGAAGGCCCTGTACTCGCCGTGCACCACACCGAGAATATATTTGAGGGCATGGACGATTGGAACACCCGCCATCACACCCAAAGCGGGCTGGTGGACCGCTGTAGAAAATCAAAACTTACCATAGAAGACAGCGAAAAGATGGTCATGGACTTTATCAAGCCCTACACCGAAAAAGGAGGAAACCTTCTTTGCGGAAACTCCATCACACAGGACCGTCGCTTTATATATAAATATATGCCCAAACTATCCCTATGGCTCAACTACCGCAACATCGACGTCAGTTCCATCAAGGAACTTTCCTTTAGATGGTACCCCAACCTGCCTGAATTCCAGAAAATGGAAAATCACCAGGCATTGGACGACATCCGCGAAAGCATAGCCGAACTGGAATATTATAGAAAGACAATCTTTAAGTAATCATGGCATTGAAACCTTATCGCAAACCAAAAAAGCAAATCTCTCGCGCAGCAAGAATGCGTAACCGCTGCATCGTCCTGGCTATTTTCATAGGAATTTGCACATTCGTCGGGTTGAACCTCGCCAAAAGCGGAGACAACAACGGCTACGCCAAGGCCGAAAGGGGTTTCGGTCAAGTATTCGAGCCCCAGACAGATTCCGCAAAAAAAGGCGCGGCCAAGCCCGCAAAAGAAAAGGCCGAAGGCAAGACGGCAAAACAAAGCCCGACTCCGGAAAAAAGCAAGTCCATCGAGAACCTGCAAAACACCCGTTCAACCGTAGCCGCGGTAGTCGCCCCAGATAACGCCCCCGTCCCAGAAACCATGGACAGTACCCACATCAAAAGCCAAAAGGACGTGTACATGGCCGAAAAAATCGACAACCTGCTACGTCGATTCAAGCCGGAGAACGCCATCATCCTTATGGTGGATGCCAAGAGCAACGAAATTATCGCATGGGGCGAACGCAAGGACAACGCCATCCAGAGCAAGCCGGACTTTTTCATACGCAACACATTCCCTGCGGCATCCCTGGCAAAGACCATCACCATTGCCGCAGCCATGGACAACAACCGTTACTCGTTGAACAGCGCCATTCCGCTAATTGGCCACGCCCACCACCTGTACAGGAATCAATTGCGGGTTCCTGCAAACTATCACGGAACCACGGTGGAAATGCAAGACGCCTACGCCCACTCCTACAACCCTCCCCTGGGGCTGATCGGCATGGACGTGGGGGCAAAAAAACTGAAGGACGCAGCCCGAAAGCTAGGCTACAACATGAACTTCGCCGGAGGCATTCCCGGGAGGTCATCCTTTGCACCGCCCGACACAGGTTTCGCCCTGGCCGAGGCAAGTTGCGGTTTTACAGACGCCACCACACTTTCGCCACTGCTGGCGGCGGCCCAGGCCCGCGCCATCCTCATGAAAAAGCCCCTGGAAATCCCCTGGGCTGGCAACCTGAAGGGATACGCCCCCACCGGCCGCATCGCCCTTGACGTAGGGACCTTCAAGGAGAACACCTACTACGGGCTGCGTCAGGCCATGCTCCGTTCCGTCACCCACGGCACCGCCCGCAAGAACATCTCCACAAAGCACATGGCCCGCAAGAACTACCAGGCCTTGAACATCGGCGGCAAGACAGGCTCCCTGGATGGCAAGAGCCCCAAAGGTCGATACGACTGGTTCATGGGATTTGCCCAGTCCAAGGAAGACCCCGGCAAGGCAATCGTGCTCGTGGTGTTGCAAATCTACGATAATCAGGGTTTACGCCCCCAGCCCACAACCCAAGTGGCCGGAATGTTGATAAATTATTGGGCACATCGATACGTAACAAACAAAACAAAATAAAGGTCTAGGTGTAAAAATGGAATTATCCTGGTGGAATCTGATTCCCACATATTTCGACGGAACAGCCATAGAGCTGTTCGGTTTTCCCGTACGCTGGTACGGCATCATGTACATTTTCGCCTTTGTTACGGCGTACTTTGCCATGTGGCGAACCATCAAGAAAGAGCAGATGGGCTATACCAAGGAACAGTTGGACAGCCTGTTCACCTGGATTATCGTGGGCATCATCCTTGGGGCCCGCCTAGGCTACGTTTTCTTCTACAAGCCCGGCTACTACCTGGCCAACCCCACCGAAATCATTTTGCCATTGATCCATGACGCAAACGGCTATCACTTTGCAGGCATCGCCGGCATGAGTTATCACGGTGGCCTCATTTTGGGAACGATTTTCACCATCATCGGCCTCAAGAAAAACAAGATGGACGTTTGGAAGGGGTTGAACCTTTGCTTCTTGGTGGCACCCCTGGCATACACCTGGGGACGTTGGGGCAACTTTATCAACGGCGAACTTTTTGGCGAGGTCACCACCAGCGCCATCGGCATGTATTTCCCGCTGGCCCACGACAGTCCCCTGAGCAACCCAATCCTCCACCACCCCAGCCAACTTTACGAAATGGTTTTCGAAGGCGTGGTGCTATTCGCGCTCTTGTACAATCTTCGCCGCATCCCCCTGCTTAAGGACAAGATGCCCTGCCTCTACCTGATGGGATACGGCTTTTTCAGATTCTTCATTGAATTCTTTAGAAAGTCCGATGCACATCTGGGGCGAAACGACTTGTTCGGCATGAGCCGCGGCCAAACCCTGTGCAGCCTGATGATCATCACGGGGCTGATCTGGCTCGTTGTGCTGATTTACAGGTCGAGAAAGGGCGAAAAGAGCAAAATCAAGGACTAAAAGAGCGTTTTCCAGGGTTTAGTCCTTCGCTTTTGAGGCAGGTCAAGGACTAAAAGAAAATTCAGGCCTGTTTAGTCCTTTAAATTTCCCGTTTTACAAACAAATTAACAAAAAGTTGGGGTGAAATTCATCGCTACACCCCCTTGTTAAAGGACTAAACCCCATAAAAACAGGGTAATAGTCCTTTTTTACCAACAACACGCAAATGCAACACAAAAAAACAAAGGACTATTCACCCAAAAAAGGTCAAATAGTCCTCTCCAGCGCAGACAAGCCGTACAGACGGATCACTCAGACAAGCATAGGCAAGCCGTACAGACGAGTCACTCAGACAAGCATAGGCAAGCCGCGCAGACAAGCCGCTAAACGCTTACGCTCAGTTCGCTTACCGCCAAAGCCGGAACCTGGTAGGTACTGAAGGGATCCTTGTACTCGTTGCCCACGTCAACCACGTTCCGGATTATGTCAAAGAAATTTCCGCTCAAGGTCACACCGTCAACCGGATGCTGGATTACGCCGTTCTCGCACCAGAAACCGTGGGCACCCATGCTCAATTCACCGCTGACGGCGTTGCAGCCGGAGCCGCCTTCCAGGCGCACCACCAGCAGGCACTTGGGGAACAGCTTTAAAAGTTCCGCGGTAGTCAGCGCACCAGGCGGCACCAGCAAGTTATGGAAGGATGTCCCCATCTTGCTTCCGAAATTGCGGGCGCCATTTCCTGTAGTTTCACGTCCGGCTTTCGCTGCGGTTTCCAGGTTATACAAGGCTTCGTTAAACACGCCATTCTTGATCACGTCCACACGCCGGGCAATGCAACCCTCGGAATCGCAGCGGTACTTGTGCTGGAACATTTCACCCTGAGGGTCGTTGACGATGGAGAACTTTTCCCCTGCAACGACTTTACCTTCTTTGCCCGCAAGGCAAGACTGCCCACGCTGCATAGATTCCGCATCAAACGAAGAGGCGTACATCCCGATAATGCGGGCAGACACGCGTTCGGAGAAAACCACAGGAATCTTGCCGCCTTCAATTTTCCTTGCCCCGAAAAGTTCCGTGGCATAGCCTGCAGTCTTCGAGGCAATTTCGTCGATGCTAAACTGCGACCAATCGCGGCCGGACTTTACAAAATTGCCCAGTTTCTTTACGCCATCGCGGACAGCCACCGCCCCCGCCCCCACAGAGGCGGAATTGGACTTGCCCTTATAGAAAACGCCTTCGCTGTTTGCTATGACCGAAGACCCGCTGGTCATGTCAGCCCCTAGGTAGGGAATGTTCTCGATTTCTCCGGACTTTGCAAAAGTCTGCTTTTCCAACTCGATGCAAAAATCTTTCAACTGCTTAAGATCCAGGGATTCCAAGGCTGGATTGTAATTGGGGTATTCCTCGGGCATTTCCACGGGCTTGGGCAGCAGGATATCGATTGCCTCCGTCCACTGGGTGTGGCAGAGGGCATCCTTCAACGTCTGGGCAATGGCTTCTTTTGTCAAGCGTTCCGTGTAGGCATAGCCCGGGCGGCCATTCTTGATTACGCGAATACCCAAGCCCACAGAATCAGAAATTTCCGTATTCTGCACCTGCCCCTGAAATACGGACAAGCCCTCGGAATGGGATGTAGAAGCAATCACATCGTACTGTTCGGACTGGCCTTTGGCGATATCGCAAATATAAGTTACAGCGTCAACAATATTCATCTTAAACACTCTTTGACTTTCGTTCCAACATTTTCCAGTAGGCGGCGGGGCTCCCCGTCACAGACTCAAGCGCCGTAGCCAATTCCGTGGTAATCGGCTGGTTCCCGGCAATCAACGCTTCCAAGATTTCGACGCTTACGCCAAGGCGGCGGCCAAACTCGGCCTTGTCCATCTTAAGCCATTCCATGCCTTCCAAAATAGCCTGTCCCGGTGTGGGAGTTCCATGTCTAGCCATACATTCCTCTAAAATTCCACGTTTTTCCAGCCCTCGGCGCCAAACCGCAAATCACGTTCCACGAATTCCCAGATTACCAATTTCTTTCCCTTGAGAACCCCGGCCTTGCGAGCCATCTTTTCGCGAACCAGGGTGCTGGCACCGCCATCGCTTACCAGGCTTGCCACAGGGCGGTTCATGTTCTTTGCGAAATGGGCAATCCAACCGGCATTCACAGGGGCATCGGTCTGGTAGATGCGGCTAAAACTGTCCCCCAGAATCAAGATTTTCGACTTGCGGAAATCATCCTTGAACGGAGAAACCACATGTCCGACAACCTGCTGCACCTTGAAGGTGTTGAACTTGTTCAACCCGCTCATTTCGCCGATATCCCCCATACGGTCGGCAAGGCTGTCCTGCACCTTGTATTTCATCTTTTCCACCCCCAAGTTCACAACGGAATCCGCCATCATTCGGCGAACCTTTTCCGAGATCAAGTCGGCGGCCATTTCGGCACCCCGGGGAGTCCAGTGGGTATCGTCGTTCAGATACAACGCGCCCAACCTTTCATCGAACCACTTGGCATCCCAGAAAGGAGTGTAGAGATCCACCGTGTAAAATCCCAGCTTGTTCAAGGAATCCAGGATCATCTTGCCATGACCGAACTTGGGAGAGCCGTCTTTACCCATCATGGCGTCGGCGCCCTCGCCCGTCAGGTATTCCGGATAGATGCTTGGCTTTCCCGGTACAATGACCACCAGCAGTTCCACACCCTTTTCCTTCAACTGGTCCCGGAACCTGGCTATGGCAGAAATAGGATTGTCCAACCTGGCAGAACGAAGGTCCAAAGGTGACGGTTGCACCAGAAAATCCACATCCTGACGGTAGTACAGCCAGGAGTCTTCGCCCTCCTTGGAACCCCGAGCCCCCAGCACCACCTTTTCGCCGGGGTCCTTCAACAGATTCCACACCGCAAGCTGGTACCTGGGGCGAACCGCAAGAACCAGAGCGTTTTCGTCTTCCACCTTCTTTTCGAAGGCGCGAATATAGCGTCCGGTCCACACGCCGTATCGCCTTATGTCAGAAAAAGCCTTGACCAGGGAGAACCCGCTAAATTCGTCAACCACGGCCTTCAAGGCAGAATCCACCGCAAAAAAAGACTCCGGGGCATCCTCAAGGGCGGCAAGCAATGTATCCGCAGACTTTAGCAGTTTGTAGCACGCCTCGCCACTGTCCAGTTCCGCGTACGCGTTCACGGCAAGCGCCACCGCCTGCAAGTCAGAAAGGGCTCCGATGACCGGCTCCAATGCGTCCGAAGTTTCTGCACCGGCGGCAATGGATTCCCGGGCCGCCTTCCAGGATTCACGCAGTCTTAACGCCCCCGCAGACAAGTCCGACTGCCGCTTAAAAGGTGTGTAGAATACATCCTTGAAAATATCCAGGCTACGAAAACGCTTGTCGCCTTGCAGATCCACCACCGTCTGTACGGTAAAGGGCAACAGCAGCAAAAGACAAAAAACGACCGTTATAACTAGATAAATTCTTTTCACATAAAAAAATTAGAAAATTCATCCTTATCACATTCACTTTATTCTATATTTGCACCTGCTCTGGCAGTACAACAGCCAGCAAGCCTGCCTGGATAGTTCAGTTGGATAGAACGGGTCCCTCCTAAGGATCAGACTCGCGTTCGAATCGCGATCCGGGTATTATTCCCGTATGGTAGTTTTTCCCATGGGTAAGCATACCCCCATATAACGTTTCACCGCAGGCGAAATTTCTTGTAAAACGGATGGTGGGCAAATCCCAGAAAAACAAAGTCTTTCTCGCCGGGTATGATTTCGCATTTTGACGGTTGCAACTCGAGCTTCATGTTTTCAAGAAGTCCTTGATACAATCGGCTCGTTTTTTCGATGCAATTTTCAAGAGGGTCTTGCAAAATAATCCGCTCAGAAAGGTGTCTAAAAAATCCATGTCCATGAGGGAGTCCTCGTTTTTTTTGAAGAAGGTTTCACACCCGCTCTAAAAGAAGGGTGCGGTCGATAGACATAAAATACCCGCGGATATTCCCTTTAAAAACAAAGTAAGGCTGCGTATAGTTGTGGCTTACGAACGTGCAAAATGTTCGTAACGCCTGGAGCCAAAGTGTGTGTCCTTGCCTATGCGGCAGCTGTAACTATCGTAAATACAATGCTTGTAAAAAAAACGGATAAACATAGTTGTAGTATAAATGGTGTACCACCCTGTCCCGAAAATTTGCGGCTATGATTTGCCTGGGTTTTGGGTCTTTGATGTTAAAACATATCGACTTGGAGGGCTTGTAGCATCGTTCCCAAAGTTCGTCACGAAGTTCAATCAAGTATTCTTCTTGCTCAATCTCGAACTTTAGCTGATTGATGGTTTTGCGCTTATTTTTACAAGCGCAATAGTAGGCACCAATCAAATCTATAAGCAACTGCTCTTGCGATAAGTTCATCATATATATTCAAACTACCGTTAACTGACAACTAAAAAAAGCAAGGGAGGCTCGTGAATTCTAGGACGGGACGGACTGACCGACCAGTGTAGCGGTAGTTGTAGTTCCAAACCGTGCCACTCGCATAGAAGTCCAGGCGGTAAGCGAAGTCCGTATAGCTGGTATTAAGCGAACCAGACCAGACGAAGCCACGTGAACCAACATCGTAGAGCGTGGCCCCATTACGGTTGCCCGCAAAGGGAATAAAGAGCTCTGTGCCTAGTTCAGAATTTTTCCAAAGCCTACCAGGATTTGTTTTAGTGTGAGTTACACTAGATATCTCCCCATTATTGCCGTCTATCAAATTCTTTAGTTCATCCCCCGTGGGCAAACGCCAGTTACCGCCCAATTTATACTTCGCAATGTCATATTCAACTCTCCCTGAAATGTTTGTGGGAGGGGCGGAACCCGGGTAATCAGACAAGCTGGTGCTTGTTTTTCGTCCGCTGGTGTCTGCCCAACCGAATAAATCCCATTCTCCACCACCTGCTTTATACCATCGGTCATTAGGAATGTACCCCGGATCCTTGGAAATGTAGGCGAATCCGCCTTGAGTGACAATCAGATTGCCGGTTGCAATGTAAAGTTTGTTGCCCTTTTCAGAGGTAATGCCCATATCTACAGCAATGGTATCGCCATTCTTATCCACCACATAAAGTTCATCACTGGTTAATTTTGCTTTTTTTTCTAAGCCATAAACGATGTTGTAAGCATCCTCTATAGTTCCGTTTACACATTCCTTCTCATCAGGGTCATAACTTTCGAGTCCACACAAATCGTACACTTGATTTTCATGGCAAAATTGCGTACCGATGTTGTATTGTTCTGTGTCGCAAGATGCCAGGTCTGTAAGTTCATCGTTGTCGCACACCTGCAGGCGGGGGTTGTAGAGCACCCCGTTGCATTTCTTTGCCGTAATCACCTTGCCCAAGGCCTCGTCACAAAGTTCCTTGGCAATGTCGTAAGGTTCGCCATCGCATTTTTCAAGCACCTTGTTGTCGCTGCTGCAAAAATGTGTCGCAGGTTCGTAAGCCGCCTTGTCGCACAAATTGTACAAGGTAATGCCGTAGCAGAATTGCTCTGCCGGATTGTATTCCGCAGCACCGCAAATGACCATGGATACACCGTCGGAGCCCTTAGGACCCTGTGAACCATCTAAACCAGGGTCGCCATCCAATCCGTTCCACAGCACCTGTTTCGATCCGTCTTCACAGGAAATTTCTGCACCCTGCCGACCAGATTCTTCGTTGGTCACCGCCTTCACGGTGCAGCTTTTTCCATTTTCCCCGTTGGACCCGTCTTCACCATCGTTTCCATTGGTACCGTTTTGACCATTGATGATGACGCCCACAGAGTCGCCACCGCACACCACTTTAAAACCGGTAGAATCCTTTAAAGGGGTCATAGTACAACTGACACCATCGTGGCCGTCCTTACCGTTTTCGCCATTGGCACCGGCAACACCGTCAATGCCATCGACACCATCGCTCCCCGAGCAGGCGAAGAAAGCCATAGATAAAGCCCCCACTAGGGCAAGTGCTTTGAATTTATTCATTGTTTAGTCCTTTTGAATGTTATTTGCAAAATGAACACGACAAAAAACCATGGCAGAAATAATCCTGTCATGGATCATCAGAAAACATTTGTTGAAAATCGATGTTACAAGACGGTTACAATCTGCACAAAAGTGCCCCCCCCTCAAATATCGTGCCAACAAAATTTGCGCCGGCAATACTACAGCAATTCGCGCAATGACTTAGCATGGATCCAATCGCCATTCTTTGGGTATAGCACCGCATATCGTTAATATACATTTACAAAAATCACACGTCAAGAGGAATCCTAAGGTCTGTGACGAGGTTCGGCAGCAAATCAGCCTAGAGGTGTGAGGTCGGCACAGGTGCCTTGAGCAATGAGCGGTCAGCGCACGGCTTTGGGCACATAGCTCACAACCGATAACCAGTACAATTCTTTCGTCTTTCGTCTATAGCGCAGCGTTCTTTCGTCAATTCACCAACCACCAGCCACCGATAACCGACAACCGATAACCGACTACTGACAACCGATAACCAAAATTC
>JABUUR010000184.1 GCA_021443065.1 Fibrobacter sp. | reverse complement strand
GCCTCTAGGGGAAAAAGCCCCCGGCCTCACAAAGCATCTTTTGCCATAGGACTTTAGCGGTGCACCCTTTTTTTGCATTTTTTGTAAAAAAATGTTGATTTTTGGACGCCTCGGCCTACTGTGGGACGCTTTTTTCGTGATTAGGGACAAACCGGCGGCTCTTTTGTGTTGCGTCTATTGACTTTTGAAAAACGGAATTTAGATTTCATAGGGAAAAAGGGAACAGAAAAAATGTCAAGAAAATATCTCATATTCCTGATTAGCCTATCCCTGCCCTTGATTGCTTGCAAGGACACTGTGGAAGATCATATCAAGTCCAAGAAAATTTCTGCGGAAGTGGAAAGCGACGCGTTGGCTGCATTCAAGGCCAAGGTACGCAGTTCGGTAGGCCACAGCAAGTTCCTCAAGGCCAAGTCCGAAACGTGGAAATCCCTGCACATCGGGCAGGTCATCGGCGATAACGACCATATCATGACCGAAAAGGAATCCGAGGTGGTCCTCAACACCGTGGACGGAACCGTTCTCATGATCTCGGAGAACACCACGGTGGAATTCAACACCGAATTGAAAAGTTCCATCAAGGGCGAGGTGAACATCTTCATCCGCAACGGAAACATCCAGTTCGACGTCCAGAAGCAGAAGGACAATCAGTTCAACTTCAAGACCGGCACTGCGACTGCATCGATCCGCGGTACCGCGGGCTTCGTGGGTAGCCTCGACGGCCAGATGGTCGCCTCCCTCAAGGAAGGCCTTGTAGAAGTGACGGATGCCAAGGGCAGGTCCTCCAACATCACCCAGAACCAGACTCTCCTTGTTACCAAGAGCGGCGAGGCCAAGACCATCCAGTTGGAATCCTCCGGCACTCCGGCCCTGTTCAGCGCCCTGGAAACCATGGTGAAAGAGGTTGGCCTGGACAACGTGGAAACCCTTGAAAAGTCCCTCCAGATTTTCGACGCCTCCTATGTGGAAGAAAAGAAAAAGTTCGAAGAAAACTTGACGTTCGCCCCGGTATCCATTCCGGCAAAGATTTCCAATCCCTCCATAACCTTGAAGGCGAAACTTACTCCGGGTGTGTTCGTGACTGTCATGGGCGTGACCGACACCGTGCCTGCCTCGGGCGAATACGAACGTACCTTCACGTGGGACAAGTCCGCTTCGGGCACCAAGCGCTTCATGGCGGTTTGCAGCGACGGAAACGTGGAAGTCTCCTGCAATACCTGGTCCACGGAATACGAGAACCCCGAGAACCCGGCAGAAACACCCCTCGGAGAACCTGTCGATGAAACTGTTGTAGATTCCCTGGCCAAGGCCGATTCCCTGGTGGCGGATTCTTCTGCCCCTGCGGCAGATTCCCTGCAGGCCCCCGCCGAGGAAGTCGCCGCTGTAGAACCCCCTGTCGAGGAAGTTGCAAAGGTGGAACCTGTCAAGAAGGCCGCGAAGCCTGCCAAGAAGCCTGTGGCTGTCAAGATTCCCGAACCGAAACCCTCGGAATGGGTGCTGAAACTTATGGGTGCCTCCCAGGATCCCCTGGACACCTTGGAAGAAGTTTCCATGAAAAAACGCCAGGCCCTGGGAGAGGCCCGCTTCAATATCCTTTTGTACAAGCCCAACTGCTCCGCCGAAGGTAGTTGCCTGGGCGAGGTGCAGTCCGTAACCGTTTTCCGAAACAACGAGGTGTTCAAGGTATTCCAGGGCGAAGACATTACCACCGTCATTCCCGTCGATGTGACCGTGGAGAACGGAAAGATGGCAAACTACAGGGTCGTTGTAAAAATGAACGACAAAAAGGACCCTGGTGTTGCCGCCATGAAGGTTTTCCAGAGCAAAATCGTCTCTTCGAGGTAGCTCCGGATCGATTTGATTTCGTTCCTGTGTAAGTTTTTAGTCACAAAAGACAAAAACGCCCCCAGAAGGGGGCTTTTTTTGTACATTATAGCCGTCAAAAACGAACGTTGATTTTTGCGTTTATTATCTTGTTGATTAATAACGAGTTACTAATTCAAGGGCTTTGCTTAGGGAGGTTGTCTTGAACAATTCGATTCCTTTAGTTCAAATGGTGATGCAGTCGGACATTGCGACTATCGTGGTCCTGTGCATCCTGGCGGTCATGTCCCTGGGGTCCTGGGGCATTATCATCGTCAAGTTTTTCGTGAACCGCAAGAACAAGCGGGCCAACGTGGTTTTCTTCCGCAAGTTCTGCAGCGTGCAGCAGTTCGTGGAACTCCAGTCCCTTTGCGAAACCGCCGACGAAAGCGCCCTTAGGAGCCTCACCGAGGAAGTCCTGAAGGAGGCGTCCAAGTTCAGTAACTTCGTAAGTTACGACTCCATCCAGCACCGCGCGTCCCTGTTGGAAGATACCATCCAGCGTTCCATCGAGGGCCTGCGTCTTGCCGAAGACCGCTACTTGAGTTTCCTGGCCACGTCCTCCAACCTGGCCCCCTTCTTTGGCCTTTTGGGTACGGTGTGGGGCATCATGGTGGCATTCTTCCAGATCGGCCAGCACGGGTCTGCCGACCTGACTGTGGTGGCTCCCGGTATTGCCATGGCGTTGATTACTACCGTGGGCGGCCTTGTGGTGGCTATTCCTGCCTCCGCCGGCTACAACTACTTTACCTCCAACAACGGCCAGAACGAAATTTCCTATTACAACTTTGGTTCCCAGGTGCTGAGTTTGTTCAAACGCGGCGACCTGCTTGCTCTCGAAGAAGTTGCCGGCTAGGAGGCTTAGGTGAAGCGTAGCCGCGGAAAAGAACTTAAGCAGGAAATGAACCTCACGAACATGATCGACATCGTGTTCGCCATCTTGATCGTGTTCATTATCTGCGCCCCCCTCATGAGCCAGGGGGTCAAGGTGGATCTGCCCAAGGCCGAAGCCCCCACCATGGAACAGGAAAAGTTGCTGAAGGTGTCCATCACCAAGAACGAAGAGGTCTACATCGCCGACATGATGGTGGATTTCGAAAACAGTTTCAACAGCGTGTTCAAGTCCCTGTGGGATGGCCAGATGGCCGTTGTCATCAATTCCGATGAAGATGTCCATTACGGTCTTGTCATGAAGGTTGTAACCCAGGTTCAAAAACTGGGGGTCACAAAACTTGGTTTCCTTACCATGAACCCAAAGGATAAGCCGGGTAAATAGTGCGCGACGAAAAGCGAAAGATTCAGTATTTTGCAGACAGTGACGACGGGATGGTGGTCAAGGTCATCCTCTGTGCCGTCGGTTTTCATGTGGCTGTCGCTGGCTTTTGCTTTGCCATGCATTACGTGAATTTCAAGTCCGAACCGGAGCCTATTCCCGTGTTCGAAATGGTGCAGGTCCAGCAGCCCAAGGTTGCCCCGCCGGCGCCTCCAAAGCCAAGGCCGCCGGAACCTCCCAAAGAGACTCCGCCAGAACCCCAAAAGGTAAAACCCAAGCCGGAACCCAAGCCCAAGATTAACGAAGAACTCCCTCCGGAAATCAAGCCCGAAGAGGAAAAAAAGCCGGAGCCCGAACCGGAGCCTGTTCAGGAGGAGCCCGCGCCCGAGCCGGAACCTGCTCCCGAGCCTGCCCAGGACGACTTTGAAATTGACGACATGGATTTGCCTGCGGCGGTGGAGGCCCCAAGCCTCAATCCCGTAGGTTCTGTGGACATGGATCCCCTGATGCAGGAATATCTTGAAAATCTCAAGAGGATTATCATGGCGAACTTCAACCCGCCCAACAACTTGAACGTAAAGAAGAACATCAAGACCACGGTGCAGTTTACCATCGACCGCTTCGGCGGGCTTTCGGCCATTACCCTGAAGAAATCCTCGGGTAACGCCACCTGGGACCACCTGTCCGTACGTGCCGTCAAGATTTCAAAGGCGCCGGAACTCCCGTTTAATTTCCGCGCCCCCAGTTTGACATTGCATTTCAACTTTACGCCAAACTAGGTTCAATTTGAATGTTAGGGTTTAGGAACAAGAAGAGAATATATGAAGAACAAAGTTAAAGCATTTAGGTTTTCCACGTGGGCTGTGTCTTTTGCCCTTGGATTGGTGTTCTTGCTTTCGTCCTGGAGTGCAGCCGCTATCGATACCATCGCCGTGGACGTGGGCATTTCTGTTTTCAAGACCATGCCCATAGGCATTGTTCCTTTTGTGGAACCCAAGGAAAACATCGAGTGGATCGAAGAAAAGCCCCATCAGATTCTGACCCGTGATGCCAACCTGTCCGGGCGTTTTGAAGTCGTCGCCTCTGAAAAGTTCAACTTGGCCCTGTTCAGCCGCAGCCACGTCAAGCACTACGTTACCGGAAAGGTTTCCAAGCAGGAGGGTAACCTTTTGCGGGTGGATTGCTACCTGTACATTGCCCAGACCAAGGACATGTTGCTGGGCGAAACCTACGTGGTTCCCCAGCAGGAATTGCGCCGCGCCATGCACAAGTTCTTTGACCTGGTCATCAAGCGCCTGTGGGCGGAACGCGGGGTCGCCTCCACGAAACTTGCCTACGTTTCCAAGATCGACGGCGTAAAGCAGGTGGTGGTCTCGGACTATGACGGTTACCACAGGTCCCAGATTACCAGGGATTCCAGCATCAGCATGATGCCCGTGTGGATGAAGGGCAACAAGGGTCTTGTCTATGTGAACTTCAAGACCCACCGCCCCCACCTTTACTTCAAGAAATTTGGCGGTGTGGAACAGCCTTTGTTCCCCTCCCTGGACCAGACCTACAGCCCCGCGGTAAACCCCGTGACGGGCGAGTTGCTGTTCTCTTCTACGGTGGACGGCAAGACGGACTTGTACATCGGCAACCTGAATTCCGGAAAGGCCCGCAAGTTTGCCTACCTCAAGTCCAACCAGACGAGCCCCGCATGGAGCCCCTACGCCACCGAGGTGTTGTTCACCAGCGACCGCGGCGGCGGCCCTCAGATCTTTGTGATGGGCAAGGACGGCAGCGACATGCGACGCGTTACCTTCATGGGGCGCTATAACGAACGTGCCAGCTGGTCTCCGGAGGGTGACCGCATCGCCTACACCTCCATGGACAACGGCAAGATGAACATTTACACCTGTGCCCTGGACGGCTCCGACATTGTGCAGTTGACCAATAACGCCGGCAATAACGAGCACCCCACCTGGTCGCCCGACGGTAAGTTGATTGCCTTTGCCAGCAACCGCAGCGGTACATACCAGATTTACATTATGAGAAAGGACGGGTCCAATGTAACCCGCATTACCAATTCCGGCGAAAACACTTCGCCCACATGGTCTTTTTTCTATGACGATTTAGACTAAAAAAAGGAAGGTGAAATCCATGAAAAATCTCTTTAAATTCGCTCTTATGGCAAGCGTGGCCGGACTTGTTTTTACCGCTTGCTCCAATCCGGAACCCCCCAAGACCGATCCTGAGGTTGTGCCTGCCGAAGAATATGCCGCGGTGCAGGCGCAGGAATCTGACTCCGTTGTTGCACAGCCCGTGCTGAATGCGGATTCCCTGGCTGCGGTAAAGGCGAAGGAAGAGGCCGAACGCCTTGAAGCCGAACGCGCCCGCCTGGAAACTCTTATCAACCAGATCATGAGCGAAGACGTGTACTTCGACTTTGACCGTTTTGAACTGACTGAAAAGGCCAAGGAACTGCTGGCCCAGGTGGCGGAACTTTTGATGAAGGAAACCCGCTTTACCATTACCATCGAGGGCCATACCGATGCCCGCGGTACCGAGGACTACAACTTTACCCTGGGTGCAAAGCGAGCCATGAAGGTGAAGGAATTCCTGAACGCCTACGGTATCGAAGGCAACCGCATGGAATCTGTCAGTTACGGCAAGGAAGCCCCCAAGGCTGCCGGCGAATCTGAAGAAGCCTATTCCCAGAACCGTCGTGCAAATTTCCGCGTAAACATTCGCGACTAGCAATTGAACAAGTTTAATCTTTAAGAGGCGTATATGAAACGTTTGGCGCTTGGCCTTGTGGTTCTGACGTTTATGGGATGTAGCAGCGTAACCGTGTTGCGCACCCAGGAAATTAAGTCTGTAGGCAACGTGGTGCAGGAGGCTGTGCAGAAGACCGTTGTCGAAACGACGGATTCCGCCGTGTCCGCCCTGACTGCGGCCAACGATTCCCTCCGTGCAGAATTGGATTCTGCCATGGCGCGCCTGAACATGGCGGCCGTGGCCCAAAAACGCATGCAGGCCGAAATCACCATGCTTTCCCGCAGGGTTTCCGACGAGTCGGAACGTAACGATTCCCGTCAAGAAGAAATCATCTACCGCCTGGACATGCTCTTGGGCAAGTCCGACAAGATTCTTGCGAAGAAGGTGGTGGTCAGCGGTGCGCCTGCGCCAATCTCCATGGACAGCCTGGAACGTGAGGCCGAAAAACTTGTAGAAGCCGAGGCCATGTTCAATACGGCCCGCTCCGACTACCACCGCGGTGAATATAAACTGGCATACTCCGGTTTTAAGCAGGTTTACGAACAAATGAAGACCGGGGAACTTGCAGAAAATTCTCTCTACTGGATGGCCAACTGCCTGATCGACGCGAACCAGATCGACAAGGCGAAAAAGGTCTTTGCCCGCATGACCGAGGCTTTCCCGGAGGGTCAAAAGACTTGCCCCGCCTTGTTCAAACTATCGAACCTTTATGCGGACGAATGCAACATCGATATGCAAAAGCAGTACTTGCAGAAGGTGCTTTCTAACAAGAGTTGCGAAACCTCCGGCGAGTTCGAGCAGTCTGCGGAAATTTTGCAGGAACTTTTAGAAAAAAATGAAAGTGCCTCGGAAACCTGCGTGACCAAGGAACAGAAGGAAGCTACCATTATCCCGGCGGCTGCTTCTGTGAATGGTTTCGTCGCCGACACTCCCAAGGCGCCCGCCCCGGCCCCATCCGCCACGCCCGAGGCCGCTCCTGCGCCTATGCAGGCTCCCGTACTTTCTCGGTAAGCGCTTTGTCATCTCGGGGCAATGATGCGTAGATCCCGGCTCGGTGGCCGGGATGACATTCAAGTGGTGGCCGGGATGACATTCAAGTGGTGGCCGGGACATCGAAATGAGGCCGGGAAGGAAACGTTAAATCATCTTTTTAAGGTTCGTCGGCGTCGATGATGGCGCGTTGGACGATAGCGCCCAACTTTGCCATTTTCGCTTCGAAGTCTTCGTAACCGCGGTCCAGGTGGTAGATGCGGCTGATCTTTGTTTCGCCCTCGGCCACGAGGGCCGCAAGGACCATGGCGGCACTGGCACGAAGGTCCGTGCCCATGACCTCGGCGCCTTCCAGCGGCTCGCCGCCCTTGATGATGGCCGTGTTGCCCGTAATCTGGATGTGGGCCCCCAGGCGTTGCAGTTCTGCCACGTGCTTGAAACGGTCGTTATAGACGGTGTCCTGGATGGTGCTGGTGCCGGGAACGGAAACCAGGGTGGCCATGAGGGGGGCCTGCATGTCGGTGGGGTATCCGGGGAAAGGCAGTGTCTGGATGTTTATTGGTTTCAGTTCTGCGCCCCGGGCGTCTACTTCGGCCCAGTCGCTGCCTTCGGATACCTTGCAACCCATAAGGCGGAAGGCGTCCAGGGTGGAGGCGATGTGTTCGGGAATGATCTTCGTGACCTTGACGCGGCCCCGGGTAATGGCGGCCCCGCAAAGGTAGGAGCCTGCCTCGATACGGTCGGGAATGGTAAAGCCGTTGCCGGGGCGGAGAGTCTCGACGCCCTGCACCGTCAGGGTGCGGGTGCCGCGTCCCTGTATTTTTGCGCCCATGCCGATGAGGTAGTCTACCAGGTTGTCTATTTCGGGCTCCAGGGCGGCATTCTGCAAAACGCTGGTGCCCTTGGCAAGGCATGCGGCCATCAATACGTTGACGGTTGCGCCTACGGAGGAAATGGGGAAGTGAAACGTTCCGCCGGGGAGCCTACCTTCGCAGGTGGCTTCAACGTAGCCGTGGGTCACGGTGATTTTTGCCCCCAGGGCTTCGAGGCCCTTCAGGTGCAGGTCTACGGGGCGGGGGCCCCAGGCGCAACCTCCGGGGAGCGAAACACGGCAACGGCCGAAACGGGCAACCAGCGGACCCAGCACATAGAAACTTGCGCGCATGGTCTTTACCAGTTCGTAGGGTGCCTCCAGGTGGTCGGCGCCACGGGTGTCGATCTTTAATACGTGGGCGTCGCCGCTGATGCGGCAACCGATGACGCGCAACACGTCGGACATGGTCTTCATGTCCTTCAGGTGGGGCACGTTGGTAATCTCGGAAACACCGTCGGCCAGTAGGGCCGCGGCCATCACGGCAAGCACCGCGTTCTTTGCGCCGGAAATTTCGACTTCGCCATCGAGAGGTTTTTTTACCTGGGGAACAATAAACTGGTACATACAAATTATCTCTGGATTTTTAAATCTTTTTTTTGCTCACGGTTGCAGGCCTGCGCTGGTACACGACGCTTGTCCTTGCAACCCAGTCGTGTAGCGCCCTGCGCTTGGGGTCGAGCATTACGATCAGGTAGCCGATGCCGTAGAACATCAGGGTGGTCTGGGTGAACAGGCTTGCCACGTACCGCAAGGTGCTTACGAGCCAGCCTACGTTCTTGTCGCCGTTGATTTCTACATGGAGGTTGAACAGGGTCTTGCCCGGTGTGGCAGAAAAAATGGCAGTGAAAATGATGAAGTAGGCGGCCTGCAAAATCCCCCAGATGGACAGGAGAAGAGTCATGCCCGGGGCACCGAATACTTCGTTCATGGCCTCGGTGCTTTGGCTGTTGACGTAGGCGGTCATGGCCTGACCGATGGCTGCGGTGTCGATAAGTTGCAAGGCTCCTAAAACGATGTAAAGGACGATGCCTGCCGCTGCCAGAATGAAATTGTCTACCAGGCAGGCTGCACCGCGGATAAGGAAACCTGCGTAGCGTTTTTGCCCCTTGTGCTCCTCTATGATGGCTTCCAGGGCGGCCTTGATCTGCTCTTCGTCGTTAAGGTTTTCTGTGGACGGTTCCGAGGATTCGCCCTTGGATTCCTGGGTGTCTTGCCATCGTACCCAGTTTTCCATGCCCGAATGCCACACCAGGGTTTCGCTTTTTACCTGGCCGGATTTGACAAAATCTTTAATTTCATCGATAGTATAAGGACCCTTGCGGCGGTCTCCAACAGTTACGGATTCATCTATGTAATACCAAGTCATACAGGGTACAATGTAGTAAATCCAAAGCCGTGTGCGCAAAAATAAACTAACTTTAGGAGGTATGATGTATTTTAAGATTGGCCAACGCTATGTAAGTCAATCGGAACCTGGTCTGGGGCTTGGTATAGTCGCAGAAGTCCAGGACCGTATTGTTAAAATTTCTTTCCCTGCGGTGAATGACATTCGTTTATATCGCGTAGAGACTGCCCCCGTGGACCGCTTTGTCCTTGCACAGGGCGAAACCGCAAAAAGCGAGAAGGGAGTTTCCTTTACCATCGAAAATGTCAAGGAATTAGACGGCCTCGTGGTCTACGAAGGGCGCGCCGGTCGTACCATCAAGGAGTCGGAACTGGCCGCCAAGATTTCCATTGCACGCCCTGCGGACTTGTTCAGGGCCCTTATGGAAAACCAACTTTCCGACGGGTCCCAGTTCAAGCGTCGAGAGACGGCCATGGGCCTTTCCTGCAAGTGGGTGTCTTCGCCGGTGCGCGGCATGATCGGCCCCCGGGTAAGCAAGATCCCCCACCAGTATTACCTTTGCCACAGGGCATGCTCCAGTTCCGCATTGCCCCGCCTGATGTTGTCCGACGAAGTGGGCCTTGGAAAGACCATTGAAGCCGGCATGATCTGGCACGCCCTCAAGGCCCGCGGACGCATTACCCGCACCTTGATTATCGTGCCCGAGACTCTGAAGCATCAGTGGCTCGTTGAAATGAAACGCCGCTTCAACCACCTGTTTACCCTGGTGGACGAAGGCTTTATCAAGGGCTTGTTCGTAGATGACGACGACCGCCCCAATCCTTTCAAACTTGCAAACGACGTTATCTGCTCCATCGATTTCCTGGTGACGCAGCCTGCCCTGATCGAAGATCTGCTGGACACCGAATGGGACATGACCATTATCGACGAGGCCCACCACCTGGTATGCGAAGACGGCTTTACCAGTCACGAATACATTTTGGCCAATGCGGTTCTTAAGCGTTCAAAGGGTGTCCTGCTTTTGACGGGTACCCCGCTGCAGTTCCATCCGGAATCCCAGTTCAACCGCCTGAAGATGCTCGACCCTGTCCGCTTTGCCGACTACGTGTCCTTTATCAAGGATCAGGACGCCTACCGCAAGTTGGTGAACGAACTGAACAAGTTGCCCACAGATCCGGGCCAGCAGATGAGTTGGGACGACCTGAACGAAATTGTCCCCAAGAAGTCCATCATACGCCCCTGGCTGGAACAGGAGAGCGCAAAGTCCATGTCGGCGGACGAATGGATCCGCCGCATTGTGGATGCGGTAGGTACCGGCTCCGTGGTTTTCCGCAATACCCGAAAGGGCGTGGGCGGTTTCCCCAAGCGTGTACTTGACGAGGTAGCCCTGGAGCCCAATCCCAGTTATCGCGACATGGTGAATGCCGCCGCGGAACAGGACCTGGACATGTCTACGGACATCCAGGAAAATGGCTTGCTCTGCACCAAGTTCTCCGATGCGTGGGCCTTGGACGAGCGTTTCGTATGGCTCAAGAAGTTTCTCAAGGAGCACAAGGGCGACAAGGTTCTCTTGATTTGCGAGTCCATGGACGTGGTGCTTGCCCTGGAAGTGCTGCTGACCGAATACATGGGCGAGGGGGCCTTCTCCATGTTCCACGAGAACATGACCATCATGGCCCGCGACAAGGCCGCGGCGAACTTTAGCAGGGACAACGGTGCGAATCTTTTGATTGCCTCCGAAATCGGTTCCGAAGGTCGCAATTTCCAGTTTGCCCACCACCTGATTTTGTTCGACCTGCCCTTGGACGCCTCCCTGGTGGAACAGCGCATTGGACGCCTTGACCGTATCGGCCAGACCAAGGACATCATTATTCATGTGCCCTACGTGAAGGGCTCCGGACAGGAGGTCATGTTCCGCTGGTACCACAACGGCCTGAACGCCTTCGGTACCCCCATGATGAGCGGTGGCGAGTTGTTCTTGAAATATACAGACGAACTGATTGCGGCATTGGCCGAGCCGGGCCCCCTGCTGAAGCATTTTGTGGACAAGGTGATCCCGCAGGTTAAAAAGGACTGCGAGGCCATGCGCAAGAATATCGAGAAGGGCCGCGACCGCCTGCTGGAATTCAATTCCCGCAATCCCGAAAAAGCGAGGGAAATCATCGAGGAAATCGAGCGGGTGGATGCGGTGCAGGACCTGCAGACGCTGGTGTTCGATTCCCTGATGGAACGGGGGCTTGAAATTGAAAAGAGCAAGATCCCGGGTTGTTTCGTTGTGACCATGGGTACCCAGGTGGAGGCGGGTTCCGTGCCGGGCATGCCCGAGACCGTGGGCGGTATTCCCGGCAGCAGCAGCGCCGGTGGCCGTGTGGTCCAGGAAGTGGGCAATTTCGAGGAGGGTGCCGGCGGCGGCGATGACGATGCCCGCTATAGCGACGCCTCCAGCCTTACCGTTACCTTCGATCGCGACGTGGCCATGGTCCACGACGAGGTGGATTTCGTGAGCCTGGAACACCCGCTGTCCCAGGGGGTGCTGGATTACGAAACGTCGCTGGACAAGGGGGCGGTTGCCTGCAACATCTGGCAGAATTCCGGTATGCGGGGCTTGATCATGCAGTACAACTTTGCGGTGGATTTTGCGATTTCCGAGGAGTGGGGCGTGTCCGACTTGGCGGGGCCCCGCTACATTACGGTGCTTGTGAACCCCGGTGGCGAAGACTTGAGCGAAAAGGCTGCTGACCTTGCCTGCGCAAGTTTCAAGGATGTGCCTGTTCCCCAGGGGAATGCCGCGGTGAACTTGACTCTCAAGTATTTCAGCAAGGACGGCCTTGCCATTGCCCGACGCAGTGCGACGGCCCAGGCGAAGGAACTTGCCGAGCAGGCGGCCGCTGCGGTGGAATGCCGTGCGGAGCAGGAATACCAGCGCATGAACCACTTGTTGATGATGCGTGGCAAGGCGGGCAACAACGAGCAGTTGAAGCAGCTTCGCAAGAATGTCCAGGACTGGAAAAAGACTATTTCCAACCCGCAGTTGCGTCTGGACGCAATCCGCCTGCTTGTATGCAGATAGATCCGGAGATATACCGCGCTGCGAGAGCTACCCCCGCGTAGGAACCAAAAAAAGAACCTGAAACCCGAAAACTGACAACCGATAACCGACAACCGACAACCGATAACCGATAACTGAAAACTGACAACCGATAACTGAAAATGAGTGAATTGAGAAAGAACATCTTGAACGAGTCCCGCCGCATCGTGGTGAAGATCGGGTCCCGCATTTTGGTGGATTCCGAGAAAGGCGGAGTCCGCACCCGTTATATCCAGAAGCTTGCGGATTCCGTGGCGCGGCTGATGGAGGCGGGGAAAGAAGTGGTCATTGTGACTTCGGGCGCGGTGGGTACCGGCATGAGCCAGCTGGGCTACAAGGAAAAGCCTACGGTCATTGCCGAGAAGCAGGCTTGCGCCGCCGTGGGGCAGATCGACCTGATGTACGCTTATCGGGAGATGTTTCGTTGGTGTCAACTTTCGGTGGGCCAGATTCTTTTGTCCGCGGAGGACTTCCGCGACCGTGGCCGCTACAAGAATTTGCAGAACACCATCAAGGCCATGCTTGCCCGAAAGATAGTGCCTATCATCAACGAAAACGATTCCTTGGCGGTGGCGGAAATCAAGGTGGGGGACAACGACAAGCTGAGCAGCGACGTGGCTCTGTTCTTGGATGCGGACTTGCTTTTGATCTTTACCGACGAGGACGGCCTTTTTGACGACAACCCCAAGAAGAATCCCGATGCGCGGCTGTTGCGGTTTGTGCCCGAGATTACGCCTGCGATTTTGGCGCTTGCGGGCAAGCCCGGCGAGGCGGGGTCTGCGGTAAGTACCGGCGGCATGCGCAGTAAGCTTGAAGCTATCCGGAACGTGACCAAGAGCGGCTGCAACGCCTTTTTGGCCTGCGGCATGCGGGTGCTGCCCCATGAGGTGATTCTGGAACAGGCCGAGGGCACCTTGTTCGTAGGTTCCAAGAAGAAGTTGAACAGCCGCCAGCGTTGGCTCAGTTTCGTGACCACTCCCCGGGGTAGCGTGGTGGTGGACGAGGGCGGCGTGAAGGCCTTGCGGGAAAAGCATTCCAGTCTTTTGCCCGTGGGGGTTGTTTCCGTGAAGAAGCATTTCGACAAGGGTGATTTGATCGAGGTATTGAGCGAAAAGGGGGAGGCCGTCGCCCGCGGGGTGGCGAAGTTCGACAGCGAAACCCTCAAGCTGGTGCTCCACAGGAAGACTTCCGAAATCCACGCCCTGCTGGGAAAGGACGTGGCCGACGAACTTGTCCACAAGAACGATTTGGTTGTTTTTTAAAGCGAAAATTCGATGCTCTTTTAGCGAAACCTTAACTTGTGAGTTGAATTATGGCAGAAGATCAGAACTTAGATGAATTGGCCGAAGAATCTGCAGAACTTCCCAAGGTTGAAAGCCAGGAGGACCTTGCCCGCATTATTCAGGCTTTGGTTTTTGCGTCTCCGGATGTGGTGACCTTGAAAAAACTTCGCGAAATCCTGGGGGATTTCTTGGATGCCCGTCTGGTTTCCGACGCGCTCATTGCCGCAAACGACTCCTTGAACAAGATTAATTCTCCCTTTGAAATTGTGGAGCAGGCCGGAGGTTATCGTTTTCGCACCCGTGCCAAGTACTACCCCTGGGTGCGCAAGTTGTTCCCCGAGGTGAATGCCCGCCGCTTGAGCCAGGCCGCGTTGGAGACGTTGGCGGTGATTGCCTACCAGCAGCCCATTACCAAGGCCGCCATCGAACAGGTCCGCGGTGTTTCTTCGGCGGACGGCCCTATCCGAAACTTGCTGGACAAGCGCTTTATTGCCCTGGGTGCCCGTGCAGAGACTGTGGGCAACCCCTACACCTACGTGACCACCCAGGAATTCATGAAGTACTTTGGCATCAACCGCATTCCCGAGGACTTGCCCCGCCTTCGCGAATTCAGCGAACTTCTGGAAGCGGGAGCCCTGGTGCCCCAGTATGCCAAGCCGGAGTCAGTCGCTGTGGAGGAACCTAAGGAACCTGACGAAAATCCGGACCAGATTGAACTTTCCATGGGAGATTTGTAATGGCTTGCACTCCGTTGATGCAGCAGTATTACGACATCAAGGCGCAGAATCCTGGCTGTATTCTTTTCTTTAGGATGGGCGACTTCTTTGAACTTTTCGAAGAGGATGCCGTAATCGCCTCCAAGATCCTGGGCATTACCTTGACTTCTCGAAACAACGGTGCCGCCGGTGCAACGCCCCTTTGCGGTTTTCCGCACCATGCCGCCGAACGTTACGTGCCCAAGATGGTGGCCGCAGGCTATCGTGTGGCCATTTGCGAACAGGTGGAAGACCCAAAACTTGCCAAGGGCATCGTCAAGCGTGACATCGTGGAGATCATCAGCGCTGGCACCGCCATGAACGAGGCCAACCTGGATGCCAAGGAGGCCAACTACCTTTGTGCCTACATTCCCGGCAAATTTACGGACAAGTCCGAGGGAAAAGGTTCTGAAGAGGCTGCCGTATTTTCTATCGCCGACGTGACCACCGGCTACCTTGCCACTTGCAAGAGTTCCTTCCAGTCCTTCGAATGTGAATTCTGCCGCCGCATGCCCAAGGAAATTCTCGTGCCCGAGGGTACGGTGATTCCGGCCGGTGTCATGGATTTGGTAAAGTCGGAGAACATCCTGGTGACGGAACTGCCCTCCTTCCAGTTCGGCGAGGAGGCTGCCCGGGATACTTTGTTCAGCCACTTCAAGGTGGAGGCGTTGGACGGTCTTGGGTTGGATGGCCGCCCCGAGGAAACCGCGGTGACGGGGGCTCTGCTCCAGTACCTGATGTACCAGAAAAAGTCGGAACTGTCCCATTTTACGGCGCTGGAAATTTTGAATCTGGACGACTACATGACGCTGGACCCGTCCACCCTGCGCAACCTGGAACTTGTACGACCGCTGAACGCCGACGACTTGAGCAGCACCCTTTGCTATGTGCTTGATTTTACTGTGACTGCCATGGGCGGAAGAACCTTGAAGGACTGGGTGAGCCACCCGCTGATTTCCGTGGACCGCATCAAGGCCCGCGAGGAGGCTGTGGAGGAACTGGTCAACAATCCGGTGGCTCTCGACGAACTGAAGGAATCCCTCACCTCCATTCTGGATATGGAACGCCTGATGGGGCGCGTAGGGTCTGGCCGCGCCAACGCCCGTGACCTTGCGGGGATGGGACGTTCCCTTTCCCAGGCTTCCAAGGTTGCCGATGTGCTGGAAGGCTTGCGTTCCCCCATTTTTGAACCTATGCGTGAAGCCCTTGTCCGGGCCCAGGGTCGTGGGGAGGAACTCTTGAACCAGTTCAATGACGACCTGCCCTTGACGGTGCGCGAAGGCGGCATGATCCGCGAGGGCGCCAATGCGGAACTGGATGCCATGAACGCCGACATCAAGGAACGCCGCCAGTGGATTGCCTCCCTGGAAAGCCGTGAGAAGGATCGCCTGGGAATCGCAAGCCTGAAGGTGGGCTACAACAAGGTGTTCGGTTACTACATCGAGGTGACCCGCGCCGCCATGGCGAAGGCTGCAAACCCCATTCCCGACGAGTACATCCGCAAGCAGACGACGGTGAATTCCGAGCGCTACATCACTCCCGAGATGAAGGAATGCGAATCGGTCATCAGCAACGCTGAAGTGAACATCCATGCCCTGGAATACAAGATTTTCTGCGAATTGCGTGACCGGGTGAACTCCTGGCGTGCGGAACTTCAGGAAATTGCAAACGCCATCGCCCGCGTAGATACGCTGTACAGTTTCGCCCGTGCGGCACGCAAGTACAATTACGTATGCCCCGAGGTTTTCGAAGGTTCCGGCATTGAAATCAAGAACGGTTTCCATCCGGTGATTGTGGCGGTGAACCCGGAACTGGATTTTATCAGTAACGATGTGAAACTTACGCCCGAGGCCACCCGACTGATGCTCATTACCGGCCCCAATATGGCGGGTAAGTCCACCTACCTGCGACAAACGGGCCTCATCGTCCTGATGGCGCAAATCGGATGTTTT
Organism: Fibrobacter sp.; assembly: GCA_021443065.1. Lineage (GTDB taxonomy): Bacteria > Fibrobacterota > Fibrobacteria > Fibrobacterales > Fibrobacteraceae > Fibrobacter. The sequence goes on along the minus strand of JABUUR010000184.1, from coordinate 8,015 downwards.
GTCCCGGCGGAGTCCGCCCGCATCGGCGTGGTGGACCGCATCTTTACCCGTGTGGGTGCCAGCGACCGCCTGAGCCGTGGGCTTTCCACCTTCATGGTGGAAATGATCGAGACTGCGAACATTTTGCGTAACGCTACCGCCCACAGCCTTGTACTGCTGGACGAAATCGGCCGCGGTACCAGCACCTTCGACGGACTTTCCATTGCCTGGGCCATCGTGGAGACGTTGCACGACGAACCTGCCCGCGCCGCCCTTACTTTGTTTGCGACCCACTATCACGAGCTGACCGGCCTTGTGGAAGGCCTCGAGCATGCAGGGAATTTCCAGGTGGCCGTGCAGGAAAAGGGCGACAAACTGTTGTTCCTCCACAAGATTCTCGAAGGGGCCTGCGATTCCAGCTACGGCATTCACGTGGCCGAAATGGCCGGTCTCCCCGTGAACGTGCTGCGCCGGGCACGCAAGATTCTTCTGCGTTTGGAAAAGCATAAGATTGACCCCAGCGACGACGCCGCCAACAAGAAAATCAAGGAGAAACCCCAGGTAGACTTGTTCGCCCCTCCCGACGAAGGCACCTTGCTTTTAAAGGAGGAGGTTCGCCGCCTGCGCCCCGAAGAAATGACCCCCATGCAGGCGCTCCAGTGCCTGATGGACCTGAAGGAACATTACGGTAAATAGGGGAATCTCTGTTACTCCATGATAGATTTTGCCGCACTTCAAAACTTTGTTTGCGAGGACCGTGTTTACGAGTCTGAAATCCACGGGCTGGACCATTGGCGCCAGGTGGAATTCAATGGGCTGATGCTTGCGAAAAAGACCCAGGCCGATATTACGGTGGTGCGTCTGTTTGCCCTGTTCCACGATTCCAAGCGCGAAGACGACGGCTACGACGAGGTCCATGGCCTTCGGGGGGCGGAGTTTGCCCGGAAATGCCGTGAAGAAAAACTCTTTGAAATTACGGACGAACAGTTCGATAAACTGTACCATGCCTGCGCCAACCATACCACGGAACGGAGCAGCGGAGACGCCACCATCGACACGTGCTACGATGCGGACCGCTTGGACTTGGGGCGTGTGGGCTTTAACCTGAATCCCCAGAAAATGGCCACGGCCCAGGGCCAGTTAATTGCAAAAAAATCCCTGCGTCACCAGATTCCGCCGCACCTTATGCGCCCCTGGTTGCAGGAAAACGATTTCTAGATTGTGGACCATCCGCAAAATCATGCGTGTCTATATCACGGTGGCTCAAGGCCGTTCAAGGCGGCTTTGCTGCCGGCCTAGAACCTCAGGGAGGCGAAGCTTTCAACCTCACGAGTCATGCTTTAACTGCCAGGAAAGTGCAACTGACTTCGACGGAAGCGTTCTTGGGTAGTGCCGCCACGCCCACTGCGGTACGGGCGTGCTTTCCGTTTTCACCAAGGATTTTAACTGCAAGATCGCTTGCACCGTTCAACACCGCGGGCTGTTCCTTGAATGTTGGTTCCGACTGGACAAAGCCCTGCATCTGCAACAGTTTCAAGGATTCGCCATCCTGCAAAAGGCTTGATGCCGCGGCAATGTTGTTCAGCAGGCAAATGGCCGCCCCCTCCGTAGCCTTTTCCTGTGATAGTTCCGTGGGGACGATTCCCGTATAGGCCGAAAAATCTCCCTTTACAGAGGGCAACTGCCCCGAAACGAAAATCATGTCGCCTGCCCGAGTCGCTGGGACGTATGCCGCCAAGGGCTTTGCCACGGCTGGCATTTCAAGGCCAAGGTCTTCGATTTTTTTTACGATATCCTTCATGAAAATCCCTTTGCAAACTTTTCTTGCAAAAAAACACTTGTATAGTTTCGCTGTTATCCTGTCAATTACTTCTTGCTGTCTTCCATCAATTGCATGGCCAACTTTTTCATGTTGGTAAAGTCCCATTTGCCTGAACCCAGTTTGGGAATGCTGTCCACCTTGAATACGGAACCGGGAATCATGAGGGGCGGCATGCCGGACTTGCGCAACTTTCGGGAAAGTTCCTCGGGGTCCACGTTGCCGTTGACCAGGAGAATGATGCGCTCGCCCTTGACAGAATCCGGTACGGCCACCACGGAGTATTCCAGACCTTCCACCAGGCCTGTTTCGTGGAGGCGTGTCTCAACGGCTATAAGCGAAATCATTTCACCGCCAAGCTTTGCAAAGCGGCTGTAGCGGCCGAGAATCTGCACGAAACCGTCGGGAGTGAGTTTTCCCTTGTCGCCGGTCTTGTACCAGCGCATGCCGTCGTGCTCGAATACCACGGAGTCCGTTTTTTCCTTGTCCTTCAGGTAGCCCGCCATAACCTGGGCGCCTGCCACGGTGACCATGCCTTCGGAACCCTGGGGCAAGAATTCGTTGGTCTCGGGGTCGGTAATGCCGACGATTGTCCCTGGAATGGGCTGGCCTACGCTTTCCAGGTCGTTGCACTTTTCCATGGTCAAGAAATCGTCCAGTAGCACATTGCGGTAGTTGATGGTAGCCAAGGGCGAAAGTTCCGTGCTTCCGTAGGCTTCGTAAATGTCCTTGCCGAATTTCAACTTGAAGGTGTCCCGTAGTTCCTGACGGACTTTTTCTGCACCGCCTACGATAAAGCGGATGCTGTCCAGGCACATGGGGTGGACCCAGCGGTTGATGGCGATTGCCCGCAGGAACGTGGGGGTGCCCATCAATATGGTGGTCTTGTACTGGGCACAAACTCGGGCCAGGGTCTTGATGTCGGTGGGATCCGGGCAAAGGACCATGGGCACACCGTCCAAGAGCGGCATCATGAAGGTCATGGTAAAGCCGAAGGAATGGAACAGCGGCAGTTCGCAGGTCATGACATCGGTACGGCAAAGTCGAATCACGTTGTCGCACTGCTGGGCGTTGGTAATGATGTTCTTGTGGGTCAGCACAACACCCTTGGGAGTGCCTTCGGAACCGGAACTGAAAAGGATCAGTGCGGTGTCGTTAAGTTTTGCATTCTTGAACCACAGGAAATTCAAAAGCCTTCGGGAGCAGAACCTTGCCATCAGGGAGGTGTAGATGTTCTTTACGATTCCGATGGATTTTTCCTCGTCGTCAAGATATATCATCTTGCACACATTCTTGACTTCTTCGAACTTCGGGTTCTTGCTGCACAGCTTGTCGAAGAAGGGGTGGGTGGTAACGACGACTTTTATGTCGGCTTTCTTGATGCAACCCAGGACCACATCGGCTGGGGCGGTGTAGTTCAGGTTCACGGAAGCCTTGCCCGTGCCGAGAATAGAAACGATGCCCAATGCGGCGTCGCGGCTGGTGGGTAGCATGAAACCTACGTGCCTGTCGTTTTTGGCCACCGACTTGATCTTTACCCCGAAGTTGTGGACCAGCCGGATCATCTCGAAACCGGAAACGTGGCGTCCGGCAGGGTCGATCAAAATGGGACGGTTACGGCGCTTGCGCATGGCCCTCAACCACAGGGGGATTATGGTCTTGTAGTGGTCCATGGCCAGGTCCCAGGTCTTTGCCGACAAGGTGCGCAGAATGTTGCGGACGTCTTCTTCGGAGGTTTCCGCAGAAATCGCCTTGTCAAAGCCCACGCTGATGACTCGGTTGAAGTACTGGGGGCGCATCACGCTGTCGGAGGCGTGGCTGTAACGGCTGCCCCACAGGCCCTGGATGTAAAAGGGGACGATGAGTGCGTTGGTGTCTTTTACCGCTGCGGAATAATTGAGGGAGAACTTGGATACATGGGGCGTCTTCGAAACTTCGCCCTCGGGGAAAATGACGACGGCCTCGCCCTTCAACAGTGCCTGCCGGATTTCCTCCATGGCGGGGGCGGGGTCGCGACGGTTGATTTCAATCAGGGCCTTTCCGTGCAAAAACCACTTCTGGTACCAGTCGGCAAAGGTGTTGCGGTTGCTTGCAATCCTCAGTGGGCGAGGACTAGCCATCTGGAGAACCGCCCAGTCGATAAAACTGAAGTGGGGACCTACCAAAAGCAGGGGGCCGCTTTCGGGAATGTTCTGCCCGCCCATCACCTTCAGGCGGTAGCGGAACACGAACGCAAATGCAAAACGCAGCACTGCCCGGAGCAGCGTCATGGGGGTGTTGCGCAGCGTCAAGATGAATGTCAGTGCGAACATCACGGACAGAATCAAGAAACAATGACGGATCTCGCAATCCGTGAAAATCAACAGCAAGGTCTGGCCGCCCATGAGGATGGTAAGCACGGACATCTGGATCATGTTGGACACGGAGTGTATCCGCCCGGCGGTGTTTGGCTTTGTCAGGTTCTGGATCGTGGTTCGCAAAATGACAAAGGCGGCCCCGGTACAAATGCCAAGAATGCAGTAAAGAACGGCCTGGAGCCAGTCGGTCTGGACAAAGGGAATAAAGAACATCACCAGGGCGGAAATAATCGCAGAAAACGGAATGACTCCGGTTTCTACAAAGCCCTTGGAAGATTCGCTGGCGATAATCGCCCCTACGATCATGCCCGCGGCAGTCAAGGTAACAGAGAATACAAAACCCGCGCTGGTCAGGCTGAAGGTGTTCTGGACATGCTGGCTGCTCATGTGCTGGGCCAGGAGCATCAGGATCTGGATTACGCCCCAAAAGGCCGAAAGACCGAGAATGGCCAGGCGTGCGCTGGGGATTTTCCAGGTGGCGGCAAACACGCGTCGGGCGGAGCGGTACTTTACGGAACTATCGTGACGGCCTTCCTTGATAAAGAAACTGAGAATGGAGGCGGCAACCGCGGCACCCAGGTAAATAAAGAGAATGTGCTTAAAGACAATGATTCCCAGGTAGGCCGCAAGGGAAATTCCAAGGACGTAGCAAATCATGAACCAGGTGTTGGCCTTGACCAGGTCGTCGTTTTGGAACAGTTCCTTCATGATGCTCACTCTTGCGGGAACGTGCAAGGCGTAACCAACTCCGTACAAGCCCACAAGCCCGAAGGCCACCCAGGGGTTTCCGGTCACGAAACAGACGGAAATGGCAATCAGGGCTGCTACGATGCCTACGCTGGACCAGGCCATGGCGCGGCTCTTGGAACGTTTACCCACAAAATAACTGGCCAGGGGCATCATGAATATGCTGGGCACAAAGATGGCAACCTGCAAAAGGAAACTGCGCCAAAGGTAACTGGACCCCTCGTAGGTCGCCCCAAGCCACGTCTGGAAGTGGACGAAAACGCCCATTTGGACAAACGCGCCCAAAAAAGTTACGATAAAGAAAGGAATGGCGCCAGAACTTTTAAAAAGTTTCATAAAACTCCGGTTATTTCTTCTTAAAGACCTTGCTGAAACAGAAGACGCAAAGACCGATGATGGCAGCCCAGGAGGCTATCATGAACACGAATCCGCTTGTAGTCAATTCCATATTAAACCTCCCTTGCGGCGTCGGAATCGCCAACGGCCATATCCTGCTTGTGCTGGTGGCTGGAGGGCAGATCTGCAGGATCGCCCTTACGCCATGCGAAGTAAATGAGCACGTTCAAAAGGACTGTCAGGACCAGCAGGAAAATGCGGATCCCCCAGGTAAAAGCTATCTGGGACATTTCAAAACCCACGAAAGTGACCATGGCGTCGGCGGGGACGTTTTGCAGGGTCACCACGGCCCAGCCGTCATGGACGAGCCATGCCACCAGCACGATGGTCAGGTAGGCGGGGCAGACATAGCGGATAATGAACCTGAACACCTTGGGAAGTTTCAAGGCCGCCCCTTCGTTCATCAGGGCAAAGGCCTCGGACTCGGGGTTGCCCTTGTCGTCCTTGACGGTGTCGGACTTGCGCCTGCCCAGCACAAAGGAGAATACGAAAGCCTGGATAGCTCCGATGAACACCAGAAGGAAACTGCCGCCCCAGAAGTCGAATTCGTCTACGGCACCGGCGGCAAGGCCGAAAATGCCCACCAGGCCGCCCAGGAAGGTGACGATGCTTACGGAGGTGATGGCCCCCTTGCGGGACTGCCTCAGGTCGTCTTCGCAGAAACTGATGAGGGGCTGGATAATGGAAATGGCGCTGGTCACGCCGGCAAAGAACAGCATGCCGAACCAAAGGGTCTGGAATACCCCGCCCAAGGGCAACTGTCCAAAAACAAAGGGCATGGTCTGGAACCCCAGCCCGAAGGTGCCCAGCTTCGCGCATTCTTCGATGTTGTTCCCTGCTATAAGGATAGCCATGGGGATCACGATGGTGCCGCCCATGATCACTTCGGCGAATGCGTTTGTGGATGCCGCCGTGAGGGACGAAAGAACCAGGTCTTCCTTGGGTTTCAGGTAGCTGGCGTAGCAGAAGACGATACCCATTCCGAGGCTCATGGTAAAGAACACCTGGCCTGAAGCCGCCAACCATACGGAGGGGTTTGTTATTTCGGAAAAATTGGGGTTCCAAACGAAGGCGAGGCCCTTGCCGATACCGTCGATGGTCAGGACGCGAGCCACAAGGATGAGCCCCATGATGAGCAATATGGGCATGGTAATCTTGTTCACCCGTTCAATGCCCTTGCGGACCCCGAAACTGAGCAAGGCCATGTTGCATGCGAAGGTGATGAGGAAAAACACGATTGCCGCAGGGAAGGGGCCTATCTGGGTGTTCAGCATGATGTAATCGCCGAAAAATTCCTTCATGGGGCCGTAGCCGCCTGCAACCACCTCCATCAACTTGCCGGTGGCGGAGTAGTAGGTAAACGCCAGGATCCAGGACTGGACGAACATGTAGTAGAAGGTGATGAACAGGGGAGGCAGAATGCACAGGGACCCCAGGTGCTTTGCCCAGGGCTTGCCCCCCAGAATATAGTGGAAACCGCCGGGTGCCGTACCGTGGTGCTTTGCTCCCGCTGCGCGACCCAGGGTCCATTCCATCCAGGAAAGGGGAATGCCCAGCAACAGGAACGCTATCATGTAGGGAATGATAAAGGAACCGCCGCCGTTTGTTGCGGCCTGCACCGGGAAACGGAGGAAGTTGCCTAGGCCTACGGCAGAGCCTGCCACCGCCAAGATGACTCCGATCTTGGAGCCCCAGTTATCACGAGAGTTCTTCATGAGGGTATCCTGTCAAAAATTTTGTGGAAATCTAGAATTTTTAGGACTGCATATATATGGTGTGCGCTAAATCACGCCTTGCATAGGGGCCGTGCCGAGCTTTGCTTACTTTTGTAAACAGAAAAGCCTCGACATTACGGTGAAACTTTCGTAAATAGTCTATTTTAACCTTAGAAGTGAACAAAGTTGCAAAAGGAATGCAAAATGATCGATGTCAAGGGCAAATGGACTCTGATTACCGGCGGCTGCCGTGGCGTAGGCCGCCTTACCGCCATCGAAATGGCAAAACTGGGTGCGAACATTATACTCCAGGGCCGTTCCAAGGCTAATGCAGACAAAGTAATAGAAGAGTTGAAGCCTTATGGAGTGGAGGTCCGCGCGGTAGGCTGCAATCTTGAAAATGCCCACGAGGTTTCTGCCGCCCTTGCCGAAATCGATTCCTGGGGCGTCCAGGTGGACCTGGTTTTCAATAACGCAGGACTCATGAGCCATTATTTCCAGGATTACCTGTCCAACACCATGGAGGACTTTCACCATGCCATGGCGGTGAACTTTTACGCCCCCGTCCAGATTGCCTACCATTTTTTGCCGGGCATGGTCAAGCGGGGCTTTGGACGTATGCAGTTGACCACCAGCGGAATTGCCAACGAACCGGAGTTGATGGGCTATGCCTGCGCCAAGGCTGCCCTTACCAAGTTCGTGAAGGACTTTGCGGTAAAGTTGAACGGCACCGACGTGATGATGAACCTTATGGACCCGGGTTGGTTGCGCACCGACCTGGGTGGGCCTGCTGCCCCAAACGCTCCCGAAACGGTAATTCCGGGCTCCCTGGTGGGGGTTCTCCTTGACGACAAAAAGAGTGGCCGCTGGTTCAGTGCCCAGGAATTCACGGGAATGTCCCTGGAAGATGCCTTGAAAAAAGCTGAAACCGTAGCATAACCCGCCCGCTGTCATCCACTGCGTGGACAAGTCTTTCTAAGCGCTAAAGCGCTAAGAAATGCT
>JABUUR010000227.1 GCA_021443065.1 Fibrobacter sp. | reverse complement strand
GCAAAGACAAGTTCCGAGAGGTTTTCCGGCATGGGCATGACGGCCGCCACCGTATGGGCCGGAGGACCTCCCACAAAAATGCTCACCTTCAGGGGGCGGCCTTCTTCCAATGCCTTGCGATGGTGAAACGCAATGTCACGCTTGATCTGGTAGTGCAAGCCGCATTCGACAGTCTGTGCTGCGGAGTCTTGTTTAACGTTACCGTACTGGTTGCCCGACATTTGCACACGGTACATGCCTACGTTGGTGGTCATGATGCTTGACGTTTCGCTAGGCCTTGTGGCTACCTGGGGGAGCGTTATGAAGGCACCTCCGTCCTTGGGCCAACTTACCAACTGGGGTAAATCCCGCAGGGAACATTCTTCGAAATCCTTGATGCTGCCAGATCTTTTGGGCAGTGCACAGACGCCTGCACTGGCTGCTTTTAGCCATTGCAAGGGCTGGAATTTCTTGAAAAAAAACAAGGGGTTGGACTTGAACTGTACCGCAGTCCGGGTTGCAGAAAGACTTTTTCGGAACAAGAATTGAAGGCGTTCCTCGGTACCGAAAATGTTGCAGGCCGCCCGAAAGGGACTGCCCTTGACATGTTCGAAAAGCAGGGCCGGCCCGCCGGCTTCGAAAACCTGACGGGCTATTTCCGCCATTTCAAGATTTGGGTCCACCAACTGCTTGACACGCTTAAGCATGCCTGCTTTTTCCAAATCCAGCAGAGCCTGTTCAAGGTTTTTGTACATAGGTCCAGTTTTCCTGGAAAAGTTAGCCTGCGGTTGCGCTCTGGTCCAAGGCCTCAAAAGACTGGGTCTTCTTTTGGCTTTCCAGGGCCAAGATGATGTTGCGAGCGTCCTTGCGGGCGTTCATTGCGTAAACCACCTGGGCCTTGCTGATGATTGCCGCGAAGGTTTCTTCGGGAATTGTCGTGAAACCCTGGAAAGAAAATTCGTCGTAGCAGGCGGTCAAGGAATCTTCGGATACGAACTGATGGGAGGCGGTAAACCCGCGGAATGGCCCGTTGCCCAGCCGAACCGTGATTTTATTTTCATTTACCGAACTGATAATGCCGGTCCACTTGATGGACTTGAAACCGCACTGGATGTTGTAGTTCACGCTGGCGCCTGCCACCAATTCCTTGGGGAGGGTGTAATGCAAGAGCGGGCTCTTACCGATTTGAATGTTCATCGGGGCGTACTGCAAGGTTTCCATCACGTTGGGGAGGGAGTATTCTTGCCACGATGTCTGACTCAATTGTACCATACAGTTCTAAATCTAGTAAAAATAATACGATGGTGGAGCATTTTTGTCCTTTTATTTGTCTATTTTTTTAGCGAGTAAATCAATGTAAAAAATGTATTTGTTTAGCCGTCAGATTTTGATGGTTATCAGGCGGAGCATCTTGCATGACTAAATATCTTTTTGTCCTTACCAGTTCACCCAAGGACTTTTATTGCGAACAAACTATAGTCGCCATTGCTTCTTTGCGTGCGCATAATCCTGGTGCCTTTGTGACGGTCTTGACCGACGACAAAACTGCTGCCACTCTGACGGGCAATCGGGCTGCATTAAAAGAAATTGTTGACGAACTTAAGGTTATGGAACTTGATGAGAAACTTTCACCCATGCTTCGTTCCAGGTTTCTAAAAACGTCCATGCGCAATATGGTGGAAGGCGACTTTCTTTTTCTAGATTCAGATATCGCAGTTGTGGGCGATTTGGCCATTCCATTGGAATGGTCAGGAAAAATCCATGCGGTACTTGATTTTCATACCAATCTTTCCAAGGCCATCAACAGAAGGAAGGTCTTGAAAAATGCCAAGAACATGGGCTTTTCTCCCATTCTAAACGACCAATTGTTTAACAGTGGTGTCATTTACGCTCCGGATAATGATGATTGTCATAAATTCTTTGAAAAATGGCATGAACTTTGGCAGCATTGCGTTTCCAGGGATTTCCCTTACGACATGGCTTCCTTTGCAGAAGCGGACTATTCTTTTGGTTATGCAATCAAGGAAATGTCCGGCGAATGGAACTGCCAATTGGCTTATGCGAAAAAATTTATTCCTAACGGCAAGGTTTTCCATTTCTTTGGTTCTCGCATTATTGATACCTGCGGTCGCAAAGTCCCTGCAAGCATGGATGTCTTTTTGCCGAAAATTCTACGAAAGAACTTCTATACGGACCTAAAAGAAATTCCTGTGACTGTAAATGCCGACAAGTCCGTTCATATCAACGAGTATTACGACGATGTGATTGCCCATGCAAAAGGGGCGTTCTTGTATCAAACAAAGCATGTGGGCTCCCTGGGTGCAGATATTGTTCGATCCTACGCATTTGCAAAGATTCTTGGTTTTGGCTACAAGAAAATGCCTGCCTTGATAAAACTGTTGGAACTTGTCGGTAAAATCCTTTAATTTTTATATTTTAGCAATATGAATAAAAAGTCTCTTCAAGAAAAGTTTTCCCAGTGGTACATTCCGCTGATTTGCAGGCACCCTTACAAGGCTCTTGCCGTCTATTTGTTCTTGGCGTTGCTTTGTGTCTATCCGATTTTTGTAAAACCGGGCTTAAAACTGGATGCAGACTTGTCCCATTTACTTCCGGAGGATACACCCAGTGTAATCGCTCTTGAAGAATCCTATACCCGATTTGGCAGTGCAGACCGTTTTACCATCGCCATTCAAAGCGAAGACCCCGATATTGTCGCCGAAATGCAGGATTCCATCAGCGACTATATCAAAAAAAACTGGGTAGACGATTTCGTTTCTATCCAGATTGACAACAACAACCAGTTCTTCAAGGAAAATGCGCTGCTGTACCTGCCGGTGAAGCACTTGGAAAGAATCCGCGACAATCTGGAAGATCTTCAGTTGGAAATCGGCCGTAAGAACGGTCCCTTGGTTGTGGACTTGCTTGGTGAAGAAACGACAAGCGAAGAAAAGAAGGAACGGGTATGGTTTGATGAAAATCTTCCACAGGAATTGGGCCTGCCCGACGAAGCCGTTGGGGCATTTACCTCTTTCATGAACAAGGCCAAGGATTCTGCCAAGGCTGATGTAAAGGAGTGGGACCCCAAGGCTCCCGTGCCCTCGCATTTGAAATCCCGCTTGATAGGCTGCCCCAGGCCCGACAGTACAGGCAAGGTCTGGTTTAACGGGGTCGTAAATGCAAAACTGATTAAACCTTCTACGGATTACGAATTCGTCACGCGGATTCTGGCCCAGACCGATGTCTTGCTAAAGCACTTTGGGGAACGTACCTACGCCGCCAAAACCCGTTTTAGCGTAGAAGGCACCTACGAAGGTTTAAAGGAAGTGGACGAAGTCGCCAATGACAGTCTGTTCTCTTTTGCCATTAGTCTTGTGCTGATCATTTTACTTACCAGTTTCTTCTTCCGCAGTTTCAAGGGGCCGATTCTTGTGACTGCGACTGTGCTTTACGCCTGTGTTCCCACATTTGCCTTTACTGCACTCGTTTATGGAAAATTGAGCCCCTTTACAGTCTTTGTCGCATCCATCATTTTAGGCGTAGGTATAGACTATTCTATCCACATGATGGGTACGGCTCAAAAACTTATGCATAAGGGGGCATCGTTAGAAGAAGTTCTAGAAGAAGCCCAAAAGAAAATGCTCAAGCCGTTTATCTTGGCAAGTTTTACAACTGTTGCCGCCTTCCTGACTTTGCTAGTTGCCCATTTCAAGGGGTTCTATGAGTTTGGCGTTGTGTCTTCTGCAGGGGTGGTGTTCAATATGATGACCTCGGTGCTGGTGTTGCCTGTGTTTGTCAAGTGCATGGGCGGTATTCCCGCAGCTCCTCAGAATACGCTATTCCCCAAGTCCTGGAGCGAAGAAAAAATCTTCAAGTTCTTTAAAATTGCCGCTGCCGTTTGTGTGGTCATAGGTGTCGTCTCGATCTATTACACGCCAAGTGTGGATTTTGAGCACGACCTGAAAAATCTTCGTCGTGCATCAACGGTGGTAAAAACGCAAAAGACAAAGATATCTACCAGCGTGACACGTGACGGACATAAGGCAAAGACATCTACTCCTGCCGCCGTGATGGGTTCCAAACCGGAGCAACTGGACAAACTTTACGATACCCTGATGTACCGCTTGAATGTGGAAAAGGATTCCTTGCTGGGTAGTTTCCTAACTCTTCGCAGTTTTGTACCTCCGGCTGATTCTCAAAATATTCGCCTTGAAGTCATCGAAGAAATTCGGGACTTGGTCGAGGCTAGAGTCTTCGACCGCGCAGAAGGTGAGGATTCCGTCAATATCGCAAATCTTCGTACGATGGCTGCTGTCGAAAAACCGTTTACTGCCGAAGACGTGCCTAGTTGGACCCTGGATATCCTTCGGGAAAAAGACGGCTCCTATGGTAAAATCGGCTTTATTTATGGAAGTTTCCCCAGTTGGGACGCCAACGCTTTACAGACCTTCCAGGATCGCTATGGACATTGGAATTTTGACGGTGAGAATCTCCGCACGTTCTCCTCCCAGTTCATTCTTTCCGACGTAATCAAGTCTGTAAAAGAGGACAGCCTGAACCTTGCGTTGGTAATTCTCTTTGTCATCTTTGGCACTTTGGTCATTTCGTTCCGTAGGCCCAAGATGTTTGCCACGGGATGTATTCCCTTTGGCATGGGAGCCTTGATTACCTTGGGAGTTCTCGGATTTTTGACCCAGTATTTCTCCTTTGGCAAAATAAGTATCTACAACGTGATTGTAATTCCCATGACACTTGGCCTGGGGATAGACGCCTCCATCCATTTGTTGAGTTCATGGACCGCAGATAAGACGATGACCCTGCGAAAACTGATGGATACCACTGGCCGTAACGTCATGGCTAGCTCCACTACAACGATTGCTGGCTTTGTGGGATTTCTCTTTACCACTCACCGTGGTCTAAAGGGAATTGGTGACTTGGCTTGCATCGGCATTTTCATCTTCCTTGTCACCAGCGTTGTGTTCTCCATGCTCCTTTGCAAGACATGGCTCAAAAAGGACGAGTAGAGATCTAGTATTCGAAATCTACAGCTCTTCTTTCCACAACAACCTTCTTCACCAAACCTACGATGGCCTGGTGTTCCGGGTGGCCTTGGTAAAAGTCCAGGGCTTCCTTGGTTCGAAATGTTGTGTCCAAGGCGATGTCGTATTCAATGTCGCCGTTGCCAATTTCAGACTTGTTGAAATTCAAACCGCACTCGATGCTTACGAGGCCTGGAATTTTTCCTTCCAGGGCGTGGAATGCCGCCACCAGTTTTTCTCCGTTTTCCTTGGCTGTAGCACCTTCGGCTTCGGCCTTCAATTTCCACCATACGATATGTCTAATCATGGGAGTTTCCTTTTTGCTTTGAAATTTCCTTGTAAAGAGTCAACTGCCGTTTAAAGCAATCGCTCCAGCTGAACTTTTCCGCGTATTTGCGTGCGTTTGTTTTTTTCTGAGTTAAGTCGGAATGATAAAGTTCGATAATGGCGTCTGCCAGGGCCTGTGGCGTGCGAGTCTGTAGGATTGTGCCTGCGTTCGATTCCTTGACGTGTTCTGCTGCTGCCCCGCTGTTTGCGCCAATCTGGGCGTTGCCGCAGGCCATACTTTCAAGAATGGACAACCCGAAGGTTTCCCACCCGGACAGGGCAAGTCCCAGGTCCACGCTGGCGTAATACCTTGCCATTTCATCGATGGACTTGATGAAACCTGCGTACTGAATATGGGGGTGGCTTTGGGCCGCTTCCTGTACTTGATGCAAGTAAGGCCCTGTACCTGCCAAAATCAATGCGGGTTCGCTGTTCAGTTTGTTCGCAAGAATATCGTAGGCGTCCAGCAAAAGTTCAATGCCCTTCTCTTCGCAAAAACGGTGGGGGAAGAATATGGTCAAGCGATGGGGGTCGCCTTCCTTTAAACGTGTCACCAGTTCCTCGTCCCTTTTTTGGGGAGAGAACATCTGGATGTCGCAGCCCAGGGGTATCCAGTGGGATTTGGGCAGTCCATAGGCGTCGCAACGTTCAAGGACTTCCTTACAGGAAACCTGTACGCCGTCATATTTCTTGAATTCTTGGCGAGCGTACCCAAAGGCTATCTTCTTGCAAAAAGAACCTACGGCCGCACCTAGTTTGTTCGAAACAGGCCTTTCCACATAGGTAATGGGGAAGTCTGCATGCCAAAAACTCAAAAGGGCCGCCCCGGGGCAAATTTTCTTTGCCGCCCGCCGAACCATCGAGGGCAGGATATATGGGGAACCCACTTCAATCACATCCGGTTTGTACTTGCTTAAGATAGGGCGGATTTGGGATTGCTTCCAGATAAAGCGGTATTCCCAATTTCCGGGAAAGCGAAAAGCCTCCACATGTTCGATAATCAATCCGTCACTTTTCTTTTCGGTATATGTGCTGGAGTCCGGCATGACGAACACGGAAAGCACCTCGCTTTGTTGTTCGTAAAAAGCCATCTTCTGCAAATGGTACCGGCGAACGCCCCCTCCGGAGGGGCTCCAGAAATTGTTGAAGTCAACTACTGTAAACATGTGGCGTGCTAAAAGGATTTAGCCTTCTTCCTGCATTCTGTTGGAAAGCGGGTCGATGGTCAAGTTCCCTTGGTACACCTGGCTGCTTCCCAAACGCTTGGAATCTACATTCAAGAACAAATTGCCTCCTTTGGACTCCAGCCAGTAAATGGCGTCCGAATCCCGCAGGTAAGCCCTTGGCCCGACAAGTCCTTCTTCGGAATCGACCAACTCGCCACCCAGGAACAACGGGATGTCCACGGCCTTGTACAAGTCCAAGATTACGGAAGAACGACGCTCATGAATGTCGTTCAAGTCGTAGTAGTCCGTAATTTTCAGATGGTCGATACCGTCGATGAAAACAACGAGGTTGGGGTGTTCCTTGGCTTCTTCCTTCAAGGTGGAAATAAGTTCCAGGTTGTCGAAGTCGGGCTGGTCGTCCCAGATTTCCAGACGGTTGTTGCGGACAAAGCCCATCAATGTACGGGTGGCTTCCAGGATCTTCTGGTTGACGTTTTCGTCTGCATTTTGCTTGCGCACCGTCAAGACGGATTCTCCAATGAGCATCGACACGAGACGGTCGAAAATCTGGCGACGGGGTGTTTCCAACGCTATGTAAATCAACTTCAAGTTGGGATTGCTCTGGAGAAGGTCCAACGCCATGCTGGACATTAAGGTGGTCTTTAGTCCAAAGGGCTTGGACGACACGTAGAAACATCCGGACTGAATGCCGTCGATAGTCTTGGTCAACAGGGGAAACGTGTTCAGGGCGTAACCTACGCGAACATCCGGCGGGCAGCCCATGGCGATGTCAAAGTTTTCCTTGATGTCTTGCAACAGCATGGAACGACGGTGGCTGTGGACCGTGTCTTCCTCGGTCTGCTGAATTAGGTTCAGCAGTTGGTCTGCGCCGTTCTTGCGAACGACAAGATCTACGGTTTCTTCCTTAGGCAGAACGATGGACTTGAACTTCAGATTTAACTCTTCCGCCATCTTCAAGTATTTCTGTATGCGGAATTCCTGCTCTCTGCGGTCCTGTTCCCGGCGGAGTATGACAGTGACGGATTCTGCACCGCAGGCCTTCAACTTGTACAGGTGGCTTAACGTCAGTTCCTGATACATGGTAGAAACAACGCCCGGGATACCTGCCAGGTCTGCGGTCAGTGCGTCAAAGAAGCCTTCCACGATAATGGGCTTGCTGTTTTCCGACTGGATGTTAAAGGGTATGTCGCCCGGGCCCGAAGCGTAGGATACGTAGGTGTGGCTGCTGTCGGAATCGTCTAGAACGCGCCCGTAGACGGAATGGATCAGTCCTTTGGAATTGCGTGCGGGTATGGTGATCCTTGGCTCGCGGTAGGCTTCAAGGTTATCCAGGTAGAAGTTAATCTGGTGCCGTTCAATTCCCGATAGCATGCAGTAACTGGCGAAGGGCTCCGGATCGCCGCTGTAATAGCCGATGCCGTAGAGTTGAGCCTGGCCAATGCTCCATCCTCGGGATTGCAGAAATTCTGCAGAAGACGGACTTTTGCAGGCGGCCCAGTGGCAGTACCGCACAAAGTTCTCCAGTACCCTGGATTTTTCGCCTCCGATTTCCTTGATCCAAGGATGCTCTTCAAAATTGGAATCATGCTCCGGTTCCAGCGTTCCCAGAAAATCCAAGGCCTCGGCGCGGGCCTGGGGTTCCTTCATTCCGTTAAAACGGCTGCGCATTACGAATTCGATCAAGTCGCCTTCGCTTCCGCACTGCAGACAGCGGTAGCGCCAGTAGCCCAGGGCATCGTAGAAGAACAAGGATGTTTCCTCGGGGGAATGGAAAGGGCAGCAAGCGATAAGGTTTCGACCCCAACGGCTCAGGGGAATGCCCAACTGGCGCGGGTGGGTCTTGGCTCGCATGATGATACCGGCATGTTCTTGATCCATAAGCATAGCGGATTCCTTTTCTAACATCTAGAAATCTACATATTTTTTATTTTTCAAGGTATGATTATTCTCGGGATTGACCCTGGTTCCGTTACAACAGGGTATGCTTTTTTAGATACGGAAGAAAAAATTCCGAAAGTATTGGAGTATGGCGTGTTGCACGCTCCAGAAAGTTTGCCTTTGGAAGACCGCCTGTTGCATATTGTCAGGGAACTGGAACAGCTTTTGGATATATACCAGCCGCAGGAGTTGAGCATGGAGGGGGTTTTCTTTTACAAGAATCCCAAGAGCGCCCTTGTCCTTGGGCATATCCGCGGGGCAGTGCTTGTGGCATGTCGCCGACGTGGCATGAACTACAGCGAATATCCTCCCACGGTGGTCAAGCAGTCCGTCACCGGTAAAGGAAGCGCCTCCAAGGAACTGGTGGCAAGCATGGTTTTTACCCGATTGGGAATTGAACGGGGTAGTCTGCCCCTGGATGCCTCCGATGCCCTTGCCATAGCACTGACCCATGCCAATCCTGCGCCGTTGGCTACTGCGTTGGTGGGTGCGGCCGGTTTGACCAGGAAAAAGATCAATGGACTGTCCCGCAAAAAAAAGGCCACCGCAAAACAGTGGAAGGATTTGATTGAGAAAATGGGAGGGACCATCCAATGACAATGGACTTGGCAAAAGATTGCTACGGGTTTCGATGTAGTGATTCTTCAGATTTTGTGAATATGGATGGCTGTTTTGTCAGTAAGGAAATTTTGCCTTTTTTGAACAAATTAAAGGATCGTTTGGCGCTGGATGGATTTGCCCTTCGTCTGGAATCTGGCTACCGCCCCTTTGATCGTCAACTCAGCATTTGGAACCGCAAGGCATCCGGTGAATTAAAACTTCTGGATGCCCAGGGAAATCCCATGGAACGCCCCGCCGACGAGGAACAGCTTATGTACGCCATCCTGACCTGGTCTGCGCTTCCGGGAGCCAGCAGGCATCACCTTGGTTCGGACTTGGACGTGGTGGATGGAAACTCCTGCCCCGAAGGCTACGAGGTTCAGCTTACCCCTGCAGAATGCGATGGAATGTTTGCTCCTTTCCACAAAAATCTTTCGGCGCTGATGGATGCCGGGGAGGCTTTCGGCTTCAGTCGTGTGTTCGTTCCCGGCCGTGGCAAAATCCAGCCGGAAATGTGGCATATCGCCCATTTGCCAACTTCCAGAAAGCGTCTGGAAACATTTTCCTTGAGCAAACTCCGTACCATTTACGAGAAAACGGATATCGCCTGCAAATCGGCGCTGTTGGATAACCTGGAACGTCTTGCCGACGATTACATCTACCCTTATTTCATTTAGGTTCGTGATGTTGTTTGCAGAAGAAACCCGTGGCCGCCTTCTATTGCCCCTGAAAACTTACGGACGCTCCGTTCTGGGATCTCCTTTGCAATACGTTCCCTGCTCCGGTCCGTGCCGTCTTTTGGTTATAGCGGGTATCCATGGAGAAGAACCCGAAACTACATTTCTTTTGAGTCGAACTCTTCGGGCCTTTGCAATGCCCTTGAAGGATGTGGCCTTCATACTTTGCGCCAATCCCGATGGGATGACCCTGGGAACTCGCTGTAACGCCCGAGGGGTTGACCTCAACCGCAATTTTCCTACGTCAAATTGGTCAACCGACCCTGTTTCCTCCCGTTCCGTATTGGAAGCACCCAGAGACACGCTTTTGTCTACGGGAACCGCTGCCGGTAGCGAGCCGGAAACCATCGCACTCCTTGGTCTTATTCAGCAATTGCAACCCAAGGCAATCTTGTCTATGCATGCTCCCCTAGGTTGTGTAGACGCCCCCGCAAGGACCCCTCTGGTGGATGCCCTGTGCGAGTGCTTTAGTTTGCCGTGGCAGCCCGACATAGGCTATCCCACGCCCGGAAGCTTGGGAACCTGGTGCAAGGACGCCGAAGGTCCCTTGGAATGCGTGACGCTGGAACTACCCAGAATGTCCCTGGAAGCCCTGTTCGATCGCTTCGGCGAGTCTTTCGCCTCGCTGCTTTCTTTCATCTAACGGAAAAATTAGGCCCCCGGTTTCCCGGGAACTTTTAATGTCACTTGTTCGCCTTGGCTGCTTCTTGTTCGGCCTCGGCGATAATCTGCTTGCGGTTGGCGATTCCCATGCCGAAACCGATTACAATGTAGCATGCCATCAAAAGGAGCAGGTATTCGGTAACAAAGGGGATCTTTTCGGAAACGAAGGTGAATCCGCTGATGTAGGTAATGATGATCATTACGATTTGGAAAATGTTGATGGCCTGGCTCTTGCGTGGCTGTAACTTGGGCAAGAACAGGGGGCTTACCATCATGATGCCGGTAATCAGCATTACAAAGATCGGGACGAAGATGACTGCGGATTCGGTGTTTTCGAAAACGCCCTTGGATTTGAGGAACACCACCAGCACCGCATTGATGCCTCCGGCAAAGGTGGAGGGCAGTCCGGAAAAATGGTGGTGGTAGAAGTCCGCGTCGCAGGCGTTGTACTTTGCCAAGCGCATTGCCGCACAGAGAACGTAAATGGCAAAGGCAACGATTATAAGGACGGTGTTGTTCTGGTACCAGTCCGGACACGTGGTCTTGTAGGTAAAGAGTACCGTAAATGCAGGTGCGACCCCAAAGGCAATCAGGTCGGCGAGGCTATCGAACTGTGCCCCGAACTCTGAACTGGCGTGGACCAGTCGAGCGGCAAAACCGTCCAGTTTGTCAAGGAGTGCGCAAAGGACGATAAAGTACGCGCCCATGCGGATGGAATCGATATTTGAAAAAGAACCGAATGCTCCGGATACCCAGCAAATTGCAAAAACTCCCAGCAAAAAATTCATGCTGGTAAAAGCGTTTGGCAGAATAAAGCGTGTCTTACTCATTCAAAACCCCTAGGGAAAAATTACTGAGGAAAAGATAGTTTATTTTAACTCTCTAAAACAAAAAAACGCCCGTTGCGAGCGTTTTTGTTCTGAAATGTGTTTACTTGGCTGGCTTGATACCCCAGAGGGCCTTGACTCCTGCTGCAACGATAAGAGTCTGTGGCGGGGCATAGGGGTTTTCTTCGGTGGGGTAGTTGGTCCAGTGCTTGGTGGAGAACTGGTAGTATTGGGTCGGGCGGTACATGACCGGCAGTACCGGAATGGTCTCCATAAAGATCCTGTTGAGTTGTCGATAAGCCTTTTCAAGTTCCTTTTCGTCGGTGATGCTTGGAATCTTGAGAATCAACTGGTTCGCTTCTTCGTTCTGGTAGCGACCTTGGTTGGAGAAGGCATCTTCACCCATCGGCTTGTAGGAATCGGAACTCATGACCTGTTCAAAACGGCTCCACGGTGTTGCCGCAGATATTTCCGCAGTCTGTGTCTTCATGACGAGGTCGAAGGTCCCCTGGCGCAGGTCCTTGTCCCACACGCCGTAATCGACGAACTTTTCTTCGGCGGAGAGGCCGATTTCCTTGAAGGATTCAACCACGACTTTGATGGCGTCTTCCCAGTCGGTCCAGCCCTGGGGGCATTCGATGGTGAGGGTGCGGATTGCCTTGCCCTTCTTGTCCAGGAGATTGCCGTTGGCATCCCAACTATAGCCTGCTTCGGTAAGAATTGCCTTTGCCTTGTCGGTATCGTAGCTGTAGCCGTAAGTGTCTGCGTCTTCCTTGACAAAGTACTTGGATTCGGTTCCGAAGGGCAGGATAAAGCCCGGCTGGATTGCCGTGGTGTAGTTGGATACCGCACGGGATTTGATCTTTTCGAAGTTGATTGCGTGGATCATGGCTCGACGGACGGCCACGTCATTGAATGGTTCCTTCTGGTGCTGGATAAACAGCGTGGTGATGGAGCCTGGCTGATGGTAGGGTTCGTTGCGGCTCCAGGCGCGAATGCTGTCTTTTGCCTTGTCCCAGATGCGGGGGAGGAACACCGAGGATATGTCCAAGTTGCCCTTGGTCATGGCGCTGTTGAAGTGGTTGTTGCCTGTGTAGAGGGAGTGAATGATGTACTTGGGGGCGGGCTTTTGTCCGTTGTACTTGATGTTTCCCCAGTAGTTGTCATTACGTTCAAGGACGATTTGGTCGGGGGAGAACGCCTTGAGGTTGTAGGGGCCGGAGACCACAGGCAAAGAATCGTTCTTGAATGCGGTAATCACATCCATGTTGTAGCCCTTGCCGGCCTTGGCGGATGCCACCAGGGGCTCGAAAACGGACTTGGGCAAAATAGATGTTTCGGCGATTGCATTCAGGATGATGAGGGGGTTCTTGATGTTGCCGAAGTTGAAATAAATGTTGTTCTTGTCGTCGGCCGTTACAGATTTCAGGAATTTCCAGTTTCCGTGGCGGGAGGTGGGGAGCAGAGAATCAATCTGGAAAGTGTAGACGACATCGTCTACGGTAACCGGGGTGCCGTTGTTCCATTTGGCCCTGGTGTCCAGGTGTATAACGATGTTTGAGTCTGAGACGCTATAGCGGTCGCCCAGCATCGGTTCGAGTTCACCGGAATTCTGGTTATAGGCAAAGAGCGATTCGTAACTCAAACGAACGTTGCCGTCGATGGGGAAATTGGGATCGTAATCCAAGGGATTGAATGTGGACGGCGGGGCCCAGTCGAAACCACCGATATACAAAGTCTCGTTACGAGGGTACTCCGAAGATTCGTTTTCGGCAACTTCTTTCTTGTCCTCGTTGCAGCCAACGAGAACAAAGGTTACAATCGCCATTGAAACGACAGAGAACGTACTGAAAATCTTGTTTAAGCTCATCGTACTACCGTGTGTATACATTCAATAGAAATTTAGTGTGTTTTCAAAGAAAATGTTATAAACTTTTCTTTACCCTTGTGAGAAAATACACAAAAAAAGCCTGGTTTTTATAAAATTACAGAGAAAAACCGTATAAAAGTCGCTTGGGGGAGGCACTGAACAGGGTTTTGCCTGTTATAAAGGGAGTTCCTGCCCCGTCGGGGGTGTTGAATTTACGGACAATCTTTCCATCTACAAGAGATATGGCGACCACTTCGTTTTTCTGGTCGATCCATGCTTCGTCGTCTTTTACATAAGGCTTTGTGAATACGGAATTTCTTCCCTGAAACTTCCAGAGGGGGGCGCCGGAAACAGTGTAGAGTAAAATGGACTGGTCCGCGAGACCGATAATGAATTTTTGCTCGTTCCTGTGGTTGACCAAGGAAACGGATGTTACCTCGGACTCCAGGAGAATTTGTGTCGAATTCTTTTCGTTATGCTTGAGGTTGAACAGATGCAACTTGTTTGAATTCGTTGCCACCGCCAGTACGGAGTCCGATGCCACAATGTGGGTGACAGACCCTGCAACCTTTCGTGAGGAGCCTTCTTTCACTTGGCCAGATTCGTCGTCCAGGTCTGCAAGATCTCCCTCAAGATTGCTCAGGTGGATTAGTTTACCGTTTTTTGCCATAAGGAAAGGTACGGAGAAGATTTTTCTGGACCATGCCAGTTTGTTGTCGCTACTGAATATCTTCAACAGAAAACCGTTCCATGTGGAAACATAGATTGCATTGTCCGTAACGTGGGTTTCGAAGGCTTTGCCCGGCAATTGCACCGTCGTGGGTGAGCCTTCTTGATTCAGGTCGTAAATCGACAATACGTATCCGGAGGCTATGGCCAGGGTGTTTTCGTTGTTTGCGATGGCTGGGCTTTCGTCAAGCTTGCCTGTGTTACGGGACCAACGCAGTTCTCCATTGTCTATGTTGAGGCAAAGCAACTTGTTTGCAGCGGGGTCGATGGTGAACAGATTCTTTTTGTTGCTAAAGAACTGGGGGTAAATGGTCTTAGGTGAAATAGGCAATAGGCTTACGAATTTTGCACCAATGGCTTTGCTGTACTGGTGGAAAATGTATTGGGATGCCTGGGGGTTGCTTGCAGAAAGCCGCACGGCCTCGGCCCAGGCTTTTTGCTTTTCTCGGTCGGTCTTGTTGGTCTTTTCAAGATAAAGGGCGTTGAAAAACCAGCCTTCCGCGTTACCCGGTTCTGCCTTGAATAACGAATCCAACTGGGCGGGAAGATCCTCCCATCGCTCGTCTTTTATGGTTTGAGCCGCTTGCTTTACGAGAATGTTAGACAAGAGTTCTTTCTTTCCGTAATAGTCCGGTGATATTGCACGGAGTTTGTTGTCGCCAAAATACAGATAAATGTTGCCGTTGGTATGGATGGGAGCAATGACGATGGGCTTTGTAAAGTTGAAGTTCCAGATAGGGCGCAACAGAGTATCTACGGTGGTGATGGATCCCTCGTTTGTAAATAAACCGAGGGTCCCTTGCGCCAGAGGATGTATAGACGAAGCGTCACTGAACGTTGTGGCTTTTATAAACCCTGTGGACTTGTCGATCAGTTGCACCTTGCCCGAAGCATCCAAAATGACGATGCTGTTTGCAAAAGGCAGTATGCTTTCTACGTTGTTGACTGCTATTTTCCAGAGGTGGGAATTGCTGTGCTTGGGTAAATAGCAGTACAGGTAGTTGACGGATGTCAAGAAAATCTGATTCTTGTCAATAAGAATTTTTTGGATGATATCGAACTGGGAAATTGTCTTGCTTTCGGTGCCGTCCTCTGAAGATAAAAAATGAAGCGCATTGTCTGAACAATTCAATACGTATTCGTTTGTGGGTTTGAAAAATCCTGAAATTTGACAGTGGCTGTACTTGTTGGGAATTTGGGTGGAAACATTTTTCTTGTTGAATATATGGAGTGTGTTTTCTGTGATGGCTATGGCTTCTTCGCCGTTATCAAAAAAATCCGTAATGGAGGATATGGCGTAGTTTCGAAGGATTTTTCCCGAGTAGATGGATTGAAAATACAGGGAATCCCGGGCTGTGGACTGGTACCAGACTCCCTTGGGGTTGACATTGAGAATGTCTATGTTGGAAGGCAAATCGATGGGCAGGTTTACAAGTTTGTCATCTTCAATCTTTTTTATGCTCCCGTCACGGAACTTGAGAAACGCCGGGTTGGAACCATAGGACGAATACAGGATGTTTTTTAATGGAATAAAAGACTTTTGGAGGTTTTCCGGTTGGTAACTGGTGGCGGCTTCACGTTCCGACAGCCAATAGGCCTTGGCTGTTTCCGTGGTCCTGGAAAGACTTTGCTTGTAATAGAAGTTCGAAGATGTCTTGTTCCCGGCTAACTCCTGGATTTTTCCCAGGTAGAAATAAGCCTTTTCCTTATCTTCCGAATCTCCGTTCTGGGCGACCTTTTCTAAAATCTGGATGGCTTCCGCCTTTTCACCCTTCATTTCGAAAAGGTATATGGCTTCTTGAATCTGGGTTTCCAGGGAACCCGCGGATACTTCTGCGGCAAAAATTGCGCAGAACGCGGCCAACGAGAAAAGGGTCTTGGCAATTCGGAAATGTCTTTTGGAATTACACATCGAACTTGTAGCCGGCTCCTCGTACAGAGATGATGATTCTTGGATTGGTTTGATCGTCTTCGATTTTTTTACGGAGAGCCACGATATGGTTGTCTATGGTTCTTGTTGAGGGCATGTTTTCGTCGGTATAACCCCAAATTTCCTTGAGAAGGTCTTCGCGCAAAACCACTTCGCCCTTATGGTTCCAGAAGTATTTCAAAATCTGGAATTCGCGAGTTGTAAGTTCCAGCGGGGCGCCGCCCTTGGTTGCCTCGAATTTCTTGGTGTCGATGTGTATGTCGAAAAAGTCCAGACAATCCGGCGTTGCCGCGGTTTCGGCAGGAGATTGCAGGGTGGAGTATCGACGTAGGAAAGCTTTGACGCGGGCGAGCAGTTCGAGAATGGAAAATGGCTTTGTCACATAATCGTCGGCGCCCATTTCAAGGCCTGCAACCTTGCTGGTCTCTTCGGTTTTTGCCGTCAACATGATGATAAAGCTTTCAGGGTGCTTTTTTCGAATGTAACGGCAAACTTCAAAACCGCTCTTTTTGGGAATCATGAGGTCCAAAAGAATCAGGTGGGGCAGGAATGAATCAGCCTTTTCGATGGCTTCCTCTCCATCGACCGCTGTTTCGACAATGTAGTTTTCCATCTCGAAATTGTCTTGCAGACCAAAACGAATGATTTCTTCGTCTTCAACAATCAGAATTTTGTAGTTCTCTGCCATGTCATTCTGCCTTTTTAAATTTTACAGTAAAGGTGGAACCCTTGCCTGGTTTGCTGATTAAGGATATTGTGGCCCGGTGTGTCTTGACGACCCGTTTTACAATCGCTAAGCCCAATCCCGAGCCTTTTGTGCTGCGAGTCATTTCGTCGCCAACTCTATAAAAATCATTAAATATATTTTTTTGTTCAGAAGAGGGAATGCCGACTCCAGTATCCATTACAGAAAATATCACGTGGTTATCCACAACTTGCACGTCTACGGTGATTTTTCCGGGAGCGTTGGTGTATTTGATGGCGTTTTCAATAAGGTTCTGGGCCAAACTGTAAAGGGCAGTGTAGTCGCCCATGACGTAGGCGCCTGGTTCAAAGTGAACCTGGAATTCAAGTCCCTTTTCTATGCCTATATCTTCCACGGCGTCAAAAACTTTTTGAGTGCAAACGGAAAAATCCAATTTTTCCCATTTGAAGGCCCCTGTGCCGTGTTCCATTCGGGTATAGTTCAAAATGGCTCCAATAAGGTTCTCCAACCGGGTTGCTTCTTTGCCGATGAGATTGGAATACTCCTGGATTTTTTCCATTTTTTGCACACGGCCTCGGGACATTGTTTCCGAGAGCATCTTGATGGATGTTAATGGGGTTTTCAGTTCGTGAGAAACGCTGGACAAAAAGTTCGCTTTCATGGATAGAAGTTTGCGTTCCTGGATTACAAAACGGAACATGAAGAACGACCCGAAAAACACGGCGATGAGAGAGAAAAGCATTAGCCCGTACATAAGGAACATTCGCTTCCGTGATTCTTGCTTAATATCGCGCATGTCCTTTTCATAGAGCGTAAATTCCCAGTTCATAGCGTCGGATAGGGTGGCTTGGCTTACGATAGAGGAACTGTCGGGAATGGATCCTAAAACGATGCTGTCTTTTTGGTCTACCACGGAAAAGGGAATGCTTTTCCAACTTTGGGCGACCAATTTCATTTTGCTTATAAGACGGTCCTTGTACGCCTTGTTGTTGATTTTTGCTATGACAACCTGGTCGCCGGATAAGTAGGGATATGACATTCTCAGAAGGGTTACGTCGTCATTTTGTTTGTAGAGAATGCCTTCCTTGGAGGAAACGTTGTCTTCCAGAATTTCGGAGAACATCTCCTTGTGTTTAAACAAGATCTCCATGTAGCCCAACTGGCGATTGAAATTTTCTCGAAGGTTCCAGAAAGCGTCGCGCCTTTCTTGAGGCAACTTTTCAAAGGAAAGTATTTGCGTGAAGGCCGATTCAAAGAAAAATCTAGAGGAGGCTATGTCCGTGATGTTCTGGTCTTCAAAAAATTCCTTGAAAACTCGAAGGCAATACTCTTGTGCCTCCTGATGCTTCTTTTGTGCCACAAGAATTTCAAAGTGAAGCAGGTTGGCGGACCTGGCTAGGTCTGCGTGCAGGTAGCCTTGTTGGTGAGGACGCTTTTCCAGAATTTCTAAAAGTTCAAGGGCGTTGTCGTAGTTTTTTTTCTGATAGTTATAGCGAATCATTCCCAGGAGATTTTGAACTTGCTCTTCGGGAGTGTCAAAGAACAGTGCCGAAGGGTGCATGCTTCGCGCAAGCCTGTTCTGGTAAATTTTATCCTGACTGCTTGGGTTTTCCTGTTCTTCTGCAAAAATGCTTTTTTCTCGATTGGAGGGAATGCTTGTGGAAAAATTTTGGGTATTGGAAAAATGGCGAGAGGAAATGTCAGGGTAGACAAGGTTTCCCTTGTTGAAGAGGAACATGGCCTCGATGCCGTCCACGGACTTGAATTCGGTGGCATTGCCGAAATCCAGCAGACCGTGGGGTTGTTCATACAAGAACAGCGAGGCCCCTTTTGCCTCCTGATGTATTTTTTTCTGTTCCCTGGAAACGGCGTCTTCGATTTCCGATTGAAATGAAACGCTGTTTTCATCGAAATTCTTTTGGGCGAGGTAAACCTCGTTTTGGATGTTTCTGAACCCCAGGTACGCAAGAATTGCGGTTGGCAAAATAATGCCACCTGCAAATAAAAAGATAAACAGCAGATTGTTGCGTGAAACCTGCATTGTTTATCCCTTACAGAGTAAGGCGAATAGACGGTTGGAGTCTAATCACTTGGCGATATTTGCTCGATGAGTCACGGAAACCTTATGGCCGGTTTCGATGCGACGGTTGTTGGAGTAAATCTCTCTAATGAGGACTGCGGCTTCATTTTCTGCAGCACGTGCGATAATCCCGCGGCCAAGAAGATGGGGCGGAATTGTCGGGTCGGAGGTGTCTTCTTCCCAAACGGCAACGGCATCTCCGGTGTTATACCCCTGGGCGGCTCCCTTGCCAATCAGGACGTAGGAGTAGGCGCCTATGACCAAGGAGGGGTCCATGGCGTAACGGATCATGGCAAGCGAATCCATCATTACGGCTTTTTCTGCCGTATAGCCCGTTACGTTGATGGTGTTCAAGGGCTTTTTTACACGGGCCTTTGCCTGGGCAATCTTGATTTCGCGGAAACTCTGAACGATTTGGGCCCGGGAAAGGGTGTCACCGATGGCGGTAATCTTTGCAATGCCCGAAAGCCGGAGCAATGCATACTTGTCAAAGGATCTGCCCGCACCGGGAACGTCGATTGCCCGTGCATCGAGAATTTCAATCAAATCGCCCTTCTTGATGTTCTGGTGGGTCTTTTTACCGAGTCCAACGAGAACTTCATGTTCGGGCAAATGAATGATGGGCTGATTTTTTTCCGCAGAACGAATGGAAATGAAACTGGAATCGTTCTTGAGAGAGTCCAACACATAGATTTCGGGGGCCAGAACCTGGTAGTAACCATTGAACAACTTGGGGGCAGGCCGCTGGTTGTAACTGAACTTGTCGTTTTCGCGGTTTTTCTTTTTGCTCTTGGAGTCCTTGTCACGCAAATTGCCCAACATGGATTCAAAATCGTCATTGCGGCCGTCGTCGTCGCAACCTGCGGAGGTGATTCCCTTGGGTAAATCCGCGTCCGATACGTTAGCGTCGCAGGGGAACTTCTTCCGGGGCTTTTCCGATACCGCGTCGTGGCTGATGCTGTCCCCCAGGTAGAGGGAGTCGCCCGGATAAATCCAGTGCGGGTCCTTAATGTGTCTGTTGTTTTCCCAAAGGTCCGGCCATGCGAACGGATCCTTGAGGAATTCGTCACTCAAGTCCCAAAGGGTGTCTCCTTGCTTGACAACGTAGGCGGAGGCCAACAGGGCGGTCAAACCAAGGCAGATGGAAGCACATTTAAAAAATCGCATATTATTCCTTACAGGCTAACTTACTTGAAATTTAACCTTTTCTTTGTTTAAAAGTAGGCACTTCGGTTGTAAAATAGGGCTGTTCAGTACGATTTGTGCGGTTGATACGCTCCTGTGGGCGCTGAACGTTGCGAGATTTTGCCGCCAATGCGGGATTTTGCCCTAAAATGCCTGCCCTGTCTGGTACAAAAATGAATAAAACTTCAAATTTGCCGCTTCCCGGTTCCAGGTACAGGGGGACGCTCTTGCGCAGCATGTAGTTTTCGCGACGCAGCCGCTTGATTTCCTTGGTAGCAACTTCCAGGTCGGATGTCTGAAGCAATATCCTTTCCGGGCGTGCCTGGGCTGCCGCCTGTTCTACGCCGGCAGGGAGCGACTCGCTATTCGGAAGGTTGAAGTAGAAAGTCCACCGCCCTTCGTTTTCTTTCTTGCTGAAGAATTTTGCAAAGAAATCCGCCTCAACATGCCCGCGGTGAAAACGCATGTTCTCGCCCAAGACGCCTCGGGCGTTCTTACGAGAGGATTGCATGGCGAATTCGCGGCAGTCCATGGAGTCTACCCGCTTAAACTGGCTTGCCAACATGGAACTTACGAAACTGCTTCCGGAGTAGAATTCAAAGAAACAGTCCTCGGGATTGGGGTGAATGGCGCTTGCGATTCGGGATGGTAGACCGTTCCACGCATCACGAATTCTGGGGGCCCAGTCCAGCACGTGCATGTAGAAACCGCTTTCGCCAATCTGGATGAATTCGTTTCCGAAGGCGGTCTTCGACTCAACCTTCATTGCCTGGGAACTTGCGGGGTCGAACAGAAAATCCGGAAGGCACTGGATATGGTGGCAACTGGTTATTTCGGGGCAGTTGCGTTCCAGGAAGTCGATGAACGTCTTGTAACCGTGGGCGGAATTGCGCCCTTTCAGGTTGACCTGGACCAATAATGCAAAATTGCTGTTTCCGGCGGCACGGAACCAAATCTGGCGGAGAGCCTTGGTGAAAATGCGAAGGTGCTCTTTCTTTAATTGTTCGAAAATTTTTTCGACAATTTCTGGGGTTTCCATTTCAAAGCCGGGGGCTTCGATGGACAATTTTTCATGCTCGCCTTGGCGAACCTTGGTAATTCTCCAGTCGGCGTTTTCTGCACTGGCTTCGACGGTGTACCATGCCTGGAATTTACCGGGGATTTTCTCTGTCGCTACCCATGTGGTCAATTGCTGTTTTAAATCTTCAAAGGACAACTTTGGGCGGACCGCAACCTTAGGTTGGGTTTTCGTATCTTGTTGTCCTTCAACGGTTTTTGTTCTTTCGTTACGGACCGGGCGTCGCCCGTTGGAGTGAACGTTATCTAGGCGTTCGCCCCTTGCAGGGCGGGAGTAGTTTTTTTTAGGTTGCTTGTTCATATAGATTGTGATTCAAAAGGCTAGACAAGGAATCTCGGGTAAATCCAGGAGCATTCGCGGGCCAACATCTTGGGGAATTCGCGGAAGGAGCCGTTGATCTGGTATTGGTTCAGGCTCCCTTCCACCGGAGTCAGTTTCATGACGCTGTCTGCACGGGCCTCCAGGTACGGATATTCGTCCAGATTGCAAGAAGACACCACGGCACAGCCGGTAAGGGCGATGAGGGTGTCTATCATTTGCATCAATATCTGGTGGGGCGCACCGTTCAGGCGAGTGGACTTGGGGTTGTGAAGCACCGCAGAAATGGGGTCGATAATGACGACGCGGTAATCATGATTTTCAAGCCGCTTGGCTCCCTGGATTCGCTTTGCGATAAGTTGTGCCGTCTCGATGGGGGAGAGTGCCGTACCGCGGAGATTCAAGAAGCCGAACTTCGGGGTGTTGGCGTTAAGGTCTCTCTTTTGGCCCAACATGTGAAGTCGGTTCAAGAAAACAGATTTCGTCAACTCAAAGTTGATGAACAAAACGTCGTTAGAAGTGGTGGCGTTTCCAAACCAGTTTTCGCCGTAGCAGAGGGACAATCCCAAATCCATCAGAGCCAGAGATTTACCGCTCTTTGGGGGTGCCGTGAATAGGAAAAATTCCCCTGTGCGCAGCATGTTCTCGACCACGGACTGGTCTTTTTTCGGAGCGCCTTCGCTATCGCTGGCAAGTTCGATCAGGGGTTTGCCGTCCAAGGAGTATTCTACCCATTCCTGCCATTCCTTGAAGTTCTTTGCGCCTTGCTCAAGTTTGATAAGGTATTGCTGCTTGCCGCCACGGAGTACGCCGGGCATGCGGACCATCATGTGAGGGTTGCGGTTGGAAGGGTCCACCTTGAATCCTTGGGAATCCAGGGTCTTGAAAAGAAAATCGACACGTTCGTTGTATTCTTCTTCGTCGGAGGCCAGAATTTTTACCCATGCCTGCACGGAGTTTGCCCCCGTGTTTACCAATGCGGCGCAGGGGAGGTTTAAGGCCTTGTAGTATGCCAATTGCTTTGCCAGCGACATCTTGGGATTGTCCACCACCACGTAGCGGTAATGCCAACTTTCGTCGATTGCGTCTTCGCCGCCCTTGGTGGCGTTGATGCAAAGCAGGGCGCCTTCGGCACTATCGAGGCTTTTCATGATTTTTTTGATGGAGTCGTCTTGGCCAACGATGTTGGAAACGAGTTCTTCGGTACTTGAAGGAGTATTGGAAACCTTGAACTCGATAGTTTCGTCCGGGGCGAATGTGGCCTCCAGAAGCTTGGCTAGGTCCTTACGCCAGTCTGGTGCTGGCCAGGGAATTGAAAGGGCTTCCGGGTCGATTTTGAAGTTCTGCAAAAGTTCCAGGGACTGGGTGTCCAGACCGAGGGCCAGCATTTGCTCCATGGTAATCATTCCGGCAGAAAGGGGGTTGATCACTGGCATTGCCATGGTGGCTGTGTCACTGGAGGCCTGCTGGGGGGCAGGCTGCTGTTGCTGGGCCGGTGCCGACGTGGATTCCTGCCGTTCGGAGGAACGTTTTTCTTCGGAGTACGCGCGTCGGAGGGTTTGTTCTACTTCGTCGCCATCCATGCCTTCGTCACGGGCCTTGCCTCCAAGCTGGAAACTGGCATCCATGAATGTCCAGCCTTCTTCCATTGCGGCAACGCCGGCCTTGTAAAGTTCGGCCTTGACTTCTTTAGCGGAGAAACTGGTCTTCAAAAACTGGTTGATAATCTTTCTAGAACTTTCCATGGAACAATCCCTTTCAAGTTGATTTCCTGTAATGTAGATTATTTCAAGGAGTTGGGTTATCAAAAAATGGATTTAAGAGGATATTTTGGGCTTTTGTAGCCTGTCATCCCGGCCCCCACTCTTTGTCATCCCGGCCTCCGCGCCGGGATCCCCCTCCCTGCACTTGTCATCCCGGCCTTTGAGCCGGGATCTCAAATTATTAATCTCACACATCATCGCGCACCCTTCGTCGACCAATATGTGTGCAATAATCACCTAAACGGCTGGATTCTATCGCTTTGCTCTAGAATGACAGATGCGGCCTTGTGGCCGAAAACAGATAATCGATTACATAAAACCAAGTTTTACCTTACGCATAATTTTGCAGGTGAACCCATTTTTTCTACATTTTCCCCCGTAAAAATTTAGGCAATACCCCAAAAAGGTTGAAACATGGACATTCCAGAATCTTCGAATTTTATTCAGGACATTATCGTCAACGACTTGCAGACCGGAAAGCGCAACAAGGTGCTGACCCGTTTCCCTCCGGAGCCCAACGGCTACATCCATATAGGCCACGCCAAGTCCATCTGCCTGAATTTCGGTACCGCAAAAAAATTCGGCGGTTTTACGAACCTTCGCTTTGACGACACCAACCCCACCAAGGAAGACGTGGAATACGTGGATTCCATCCGCGAAGACGTGAAGTGGCTGGGATTTGAATGGAAGGAAGAATTTTTCGCCAGCGACTACTACGACCAGATTTACGCCTTTGCAGAAAAGATGATTGAAATGGGCAAGGCTTATGTGGAGGATTTGACTCGCGACGAAATGCAGGAATACCGTGGAAACGACGCCGGCAAGCCTTCCAGGCCATCGCCCTACCGGGAGCGCAGCGTAGAGGAGAATATGCAGCTGTTCCGCGACATGCGTGACGGCAAGTTCGCCGACGGTGAAAAGTGCCTCCGTGCAAAAATCGACTTGGCAAGCCCCAACATGAATATGCGGGACCCGGTGATCTACCGCACCAAGCACTGCACCCACCACCGCACTGGCGACAAGTGGTGCATCTACCCCATGTACGACTTCGCCCACCCCATCAGCGACTGGATCGAAGGTATCACCCATTCCATCTGCACCTTGGAATTCGAGGCCCACCGCCCACTGTACGACTGGTTCCTCATTGAACTTGGCCTCACGAACCGCCCCCAGCAGATTGAATTTTCCCGCCTGAACTTGACCTACACCATGATGAGCAAGCGAAAGCTCCTGGAACTGGTGGAGACCAAGGCGGTCCTTGGCTGGAACGACCCCCGTATGCCCACGGTTTGCGGTTTCCGCCGTCGCGGTTTTACCCCCAGCTCCATCCGGGAGTTCTGCAGCCGCATCGGTGTTTCCAAGGCGGAATCCATGGTGGATGTGAACCTCTTGTACTTCTGCATCCGCGAGGAATTGAACCAGAGTGCCAAGCGTGCCATGGCGGTCATCGACCCGGTGAAGGTCGTCATCGATAACTGGGAAGAGGGCAAGGTGGAAATGGTGGAAGTGGAAAACAACCCCAACGATCCGAACGCCGGCACCCGACTGGTTCCCTTCTCCAGGGAACTGTACATCGAAGCCGAGGACTTCATGGAAGAACCTCCCAAGAAGTACTTCCGCCTGAAGCCTGAGGGTGAAGTCCGCCTGAAGGGTGCATACTTCGTCACCTGCAAGAGCGTGGAAAAGGATGAAAACGGCAAAATCACAGTCATCCATTGCGAATACGACCCCCTGTCCAAGGGCGGCGAATCTCCCGATGGACGCAAGGTGAAGGGTACTATCCATTGGGTCAGTGCCGCTCACGCCGTGGATGCCGAGGTTCGCCTCATCGACAATCTGTTTACGCTGGAAGACCCCTCCGATGTTCCCGAGGGCGAGGACTGGCACAGCTACCTGAATCCCGAATCCATGGTAGTGAAGCAGGCTAAGCTGGAACCCAGTCTCTCCGAAGCCAAGATGGAAGACCGCTTCCAGTTCCTGCGTCTGGGCTATTTCTGCCTGGACAGCGACGACTCCAAGCCCGGCCACCTGGTGTTCAACCGCACCGTGGGCCTCAAGGATTCCTTCAATCCTGCGAAGTAACTTGCGAGGTTGTTTGCAAAATATTTTGCAACATCTGTAGCGTAAATAACAATGTGAAAATCCCGCGAACGATTAGGCTCGCGGGATTTTGTTTTTGGGATGTATTAGGGGTTTATTAAGGATTTATTAGGGAGGGGAGGGCGTTACCTGGAGAGCATCTTTCCGTCGAGGGTTGCAATCCAGTGCACGTTCCTAGCCTTTTCGGGGACGGTGAGCATGGTGGATCCCGCCTTGATGTTTTTCCAGAACAGCACCTTGCCGTTCAAATCCATCAGGGCGAACTTGCCTCCCTTCTGGGTGTGAA
>JABUUR010000187.1 GCA_021443065.1 Fibrobacter sp. | reverse complement strand
CGATTTTAACTAATGTCTTCGGAATACGAGCCGGCCGAAAATACAGCCCCACCAACTGTTCTATATCCATATGGCAAGCACACTGGATTTCCTGCCGCAATGGTGTTTACTGCTGAGCCAAATGCGTATGATGCTCGATTGCTTGTTTGTGATGCCTGGTCATTCAATCCAGTTGGCTGTGGTGCAAGTAACTGAGAAACACCACCAGCTGCAAGTCCAATACCTGCTGCGAGTAAACCAGTAGCTACACCGCCAGTAAGGAAGAACGAAGCACCAATTAGCGCAGCACCCAGCAAGGTTTGAAATAAACCTCCAGACTTACGACCTTGAGGGATTGGCATAATTCTAATCTCTTTTACTGCCGAGAAATCCTTAATTGAATACTCGTTAAGATTTTTACCATCCGCGAATACCGCAAACCTTGTATTCTGACCGACATGACTACCCATGAACTCCTTAAAGCCTGGATAGTTAACGCAAAGAGCGCGTAGTGCCTCAGGCACAGACTTAACGCATAGCTTGTGCAGCCGTCCAAACCTGCGACCTAAACTCAATCCCAACTTAACATCAATCACATTCTGGGTCATAACTCGCATCCTCAGGTAAATCTTTGTGCCTTACAATTCGTACAGTCCGCTCACGATAGTAGTCTCCGTACAAATCAACCTTACTCATCTTACCATATAAATGGTGCAAGATTTTGTTATCCCCAATGTAGATGGCAGCGTGGTTTGTCTTCTCGCTCTGAATCTGCATCATAATCATTGAACCAACCGGAATGTCATTTCCGTGAACAATCTCAAATCCCTCTGATTCCCAATTATCATCGTAGATGTTATCCGGGTATTCTTTTGTCCACCACTGGTAATCAACACGGTAGTCTTTTAGCTTCACTCCATAATTGCCATGGTAAGCCATAATAAGGCCCCAGCAATCAAAGCTACCAAGACCCCACGGTCTGCCAGCAAGAGGCATTTTTTCAGGTTGAACAATTCGCAAATCACCCTCAGGGATACTAACAATAACATAAGGCAGCTCACACTCGTTGCAGCTACAGATATCCGCTGGGCTTGGTCGAGTAGTAGCGCCGTCACCAGTATGAGAATGGACAACGTAAACCACATTATTTTCATCTGAAATCTCCATGAAATCAATCGGGTCAAGAATGAATGACTGTTCTGGTGTTTTTGAAATGTTAGTAATTGGATGGTACTTCTGAGCCATACCTTTCTGAGTCACTACCCCACAGCATTCATTTGGGTAAACCTCATTAGCGTGCCTAAAAATTTCTAGTTTAACTTTTGGTGTTAGCATTATTAAATCCTTAGTTCTGGTTTGCTTTAGCTTGCAGGCTTGCAGCTGCACAGCCACCAAAATCAAGCTGATTATTAGCTCCGAACCTCAACTTGCACGCCGTAACCGTTCCTGCGCAGAAATCTTGAGATGGGTCGCTAACTGGGTTGTTATCCTTATCGAAGTAATTAGTACCCATATACCCGCATCCATTTCCTGAGCGGTATTGATTGCGCTGAGCCCAATAACAAACTGATTGAACAAGCCGCGCAGGAATGTAAATCCCATCCATGTCCATTGGGCTGGTAAGTTCGAAAGATGCTGTATTATAGTCAACCTGCTTAGGTCGCTCAATGAAGTAAACCAGCTTGCGATAATCCCCATCAGCAATACTTCCATCTTCATTGATATTCTCACGCATAGTAATCCAGATAGTAACCTTTGCTTGCACAAGACCATTGTAGGTTCGGATAAGCGCAGAGATATTTTGGTCAACGTTTGATACTACCAGTGTTACCTTGTTTGCCTTGCCATCAGAGGTCATATTGATACCCTGAATACCGAACGGCCTTGCGCCATACTCTTCACCACGGAAAGTGATATTCTTTGCTGCAAGTGGCTGCCCTGTGGACTGCGCGATCATAATCTCCTCAGGTGTGTAGCTGACATTCTCACCATGGAAGCGGTAAGTTGGTGCCCCAAACTTGCTACCATCAACCTCAATTAGAGTAACAATCTCACCAGGGAATAGGCTTTGTAATTGATTTTCAAATTTAGTGCTTAATGGCGTAGCCATGATTCATCTCCAATAAAAAAGACCCCGTAGGGTCTTAGTTTACTGCATACTAGTGAAAACCTCCACAAATTGCATCGATACAGTCTGTACGTTAGCCGTATTTGGCGTAACGCTAATACTATCCTGCGCGATAACGAATAACTTCAATTCACCCTGTGGAGTAGTCCAAGCGAAAGGTGCAATGATGTGCGCGAAGCAGAAATCAAGAACATCTTTCCAGTCAGTGTTGGTGTATGTCATGCTGTAAGTGCGCTTATTGGTTCTATAGCCACCAGTTCCACGCTGTTCGTAGCCATTGCCAAAGCTAACAACCCTGACGTTATTAGCGTTTGTAAAGCTTGCCGCTCCACCCTGTATTTGGGTGCACCAGCGAAATGTTTCCAATGCCATATAAAATCCTTAGGGGCCCGCAGCCCCATTAATTAGTTATAGCCACGCAAGAACTGGTAAGCCGCGCCGCCTTGCTGGAAGGATTGAGTAATCTCTTCCGCGATTATCACCCTAATTCCTGACTCAAGACCTTTGGCGTCGTTACCACTGCTTAATCCTGTCTGAACGGTAACATTAACTCCACCAACATTCACGTTGCTGCCTCCAACAAGTCCACCATTCGCGTATCCGTTACCACCACCAACAGCACCACCATTAGCGTAACCGCGCATAAGCTTGTAAAGGTTGCTAACCCCAATCCTTGATGTCGCCTCTTTTGTAAATACAAACTCACCTTTGTGCACTGTTCCTGCCGGTTCGTACTTACCACCATTTCCAGTGTAACCGCCACCAGCAAACCCAAGAGCGCTACCGATAGAGCTAATTGCGCCGCCACTACCGCCAAAACTAGATATGGTTGACTCAATTGCCTTAATCAAAAGAAGCTGCGTTGCAATGCGTGCTATCTGCTTCAGAATTGACGCGGTAAACTCTTTAAAGTTAGCCTCACCAGTCGTAACAAGGTTTGTAATCTGGTCACTTAGTCCATTAAATGCGCTAGTTGCCAATTCTGCACCAATTGCACTGAAGTTGGATAACTCATCTGCAGTGTCGGCGAAAGCTGATTTAACACCGTCAAGCCAGTTGATGCGTAATGCATCTTCCTGATTGTAGAAATTCTGACGAGCTTGCAATAAAGCCTGGAAGTCAGTGTCATCTACAGAGCCGCCTTTAGAAACCTGCTGAGCCTGAAGCGCGTTTAACTCTCTCTGTCTTTCGGCTTCTCGCTGAGACAATCCAGCGCCTGCGCTAATTGATGCTGCTTCAGCGTTAATCTGGCGAGTCTTCTTGATATTATCATCAAGCAGCTTGTTTGCTCTTTCTTGCAGTACAATCTGGTCGCCAAGCTCCGCTTTCTCGCGAGCAAGACCTAAAATCTTATCTTGCTGAAGTAATAACCTACGCTGCTCTTTGGTAATAGTTCCATCCGCAAGCCTTTCATTCAGGATTGCAAACTTTGCCTCCTCTGCGAATAGCTGCTTACGCTCATTGCTGATAACATCACTAATCTGGCGATGCTCCTGAAGAACCCTAAGCTGCGACTGCAAAGCCAGAACACCAGATTCGTAGCTAATCGTCAAATCTCTCTGACTGCCCACTCCTTCCTTACGCTTCTTGTTGGATTCCTCTATGTCCTTAAGTTCCTGCTCCCTTGCCTTCCTGCGCTTCTCAAATTCAGCGTCAGACTCACCGGCTCTTTGTTGCTCATCCTGCGACGGAGTAACGTAACCAAGCTCACCTTTTCTAATCCTTGCATCGCGCTCATTGATAGACTTAATTAACTCATCATTCGCCTTCTTGATTCCTTCGTTCTGGGCCTCGAAGTCTTTAACTAGGTCGCTACCAACGCCGCCGGCTCCAGGTAAACTTTGGAATGCCTTAAGTGACGAGATAAGAAAGTCATTGATAATCTTATCACCCTGATTAATCAGGTATCTAATCTGCTCAATGGTACCTGCAATAACGTCAGTTATAAGGTTTAGAGCCCCTAACGTCCTTTTACCAACAGAGTCCCATATGCGTGAAACAAAGTTCCTGAAGCTCTCCCAGGCTTTCTCTAATGGCGTCAATGAATCAGCAACCTTAGCAAGGCGATTCTCCATTACGTCAGCGAATAACTTAGTAGCAGCAGTTACTGCCTGTGTTTCACCTTGCGTAACCCTGATTTGCTCGATGTACTTAAGCTGACCAGCTGTTAAGAAGTTAAACTGCTTGTCGAGCTCAGCAAGACCCTTGACTGGATCATTTGCAATCTTATCGAAGTTCTTAACGATATCTTCAGCTGAATCACCAGTTACTGTAGCCCATCGAGCCGTAGCTTCTGTGATAATAGAAATCTGAGCCACAGTGCGGTTACCACTAGCAACAAGACCATTAGCAATCTCCTGGCCAAGACCTTGAGTAGCACCAGCTGCCTCAGATGCGCTTCTTGCTAAATTCTGAACTGCCGCAGCAGACAAGTTGGCTGATTGCCCGGTCAGAGTTAGGTTCTTGTTTAACTGCGCCGTATTCTGGTAAGCCTGATATGCAGACAATCCAAGAGCACCAAGAGCAACGCCTAATGCGCCAGCTGCAACGATAAATGGATTTAATGCTGCAAGTGCAAACCTGAATGTATTTGCAACACCACCAAAGCTATCCTTAATCTGACCACCCTGCTGGATTGCAATCAACCATATTGGAATGCCGCCAGCAAGTGAGGTTCCGATATCTGTAATCTGCGCTGGCAATGTACGGATGGCGTTCTTGTACTGACCTGCGGACAAGCCAGAGCGCTGCAATGCCTGAGCTTGACGACCAAGCGCGTTAGCTGAAGCATCTGCTGCTGCGCCAATCTGTGCAATAATTGGAGCAGCCTGGCTTGATACCCCCAACTCAGCAGCTCGTAGTTTTAGTAATTCTTCGCGAGTTAATGTTGCCGCCTGAGCTTCTGCCTGCAATGATTTGAGGAATCGTTCAGCTTGAGTTGCTGCCTGGGCCTTAGCTTTGGATGCCTCAATCGCTGCGCGACCTTCCTCAGTCAAAGCCCTCTGATTTACACGAAGCCTATTGGTTTGAGTCTCCAGCGCTTCACTTAAGCGGTAAAATTCAGCCTCTGGAACAACTCCAGACGCGAAGGCCTTATCAAGTGAATTAGCAGCTTCCTGCAACTTGCGCAACTTAGATGCTGTCGGGTCAATTGCTGATTGTAATGACTGAAAAGCACTACGCTGCTCTGCAAGGTAGCGAGCGGTGTCACGCGCCTGTGTCTTTGCTACCTGCTCTGCATTGACAAAACTCTGAACTCCAGCCGCGGCCTGTTCGTTTGCTCGCTTAAAATCCTGCAAGGACTTTGTTCCCTGATCGACTTGCCTTACGTCAACACCCAGGGTAATTCCTGCAAATTCTGCCATGTTACCTCCATAAAAAAACCTCCACGAGGGAGGTTATTTCTTCTGCATTCTTTGCATCATATCCAGAGCCTTACACTCAAGTATGCGCAAATCGTTAAGAACCATCTCTTTGTCCTTGACATTATACACGTCAAAGAGAAAAGGGAGTACTGAATAATCTATTCCAGTAGCGCCGTTCATACCTACACGCCATTGAGTAGCGGAAGCGCTATAGATATTCCACGCACACATCATATCATCATCGAAGAATATCTCTTCAGGCTCTTCATCTTCGTAGTCTGAGCGGCGCATACCTATAGCTTCAAGTTCTGCGTCTGTTGGGTCGGTTTGGTACTGAAGTATTACTGAGCGCTTTAGGGCTTTGCGCGTTGACCTGCCAGTGCCTGCATGTATGCGTTAGTTAAAGCAAGTACTGACGCAGGGAATAAAGAGACTAACTCTTCGATGTTTTCATCATTGAACTCTTCCTCAAGGTTCCACCCGCTACAAATCTCTTTAACAAAGTCGAAATCCTTAAGACCTTCCTTCTGGAATACCTCCTGAATTTCTTTCGCTTTTCGGTGCTTAGCGGTAAAGATTACCTCAGCCTCATCGCCGTTAATCATCTGGAATTTAACTGGCAGCTTAAAATCAGGTAATGCGCCAAGTTTTAGTGTAAATTTTGCCATTTTCTCTCGATACTCCTATTGTTTGTTTGAGTTATGATTATACATAAAAGAAAAGCCCCTGAGAAGGGGCTTGGTTTGTTATGGGACCATAACAGAAGGCAGGAAGGTGTATCGACCACGTACAGTAATTGCTACAGATACGGTTTCGATTTCGTTAACGCTTACGTTCGGGGTTTCGTTGAATGCCACGGTGCCAGTCCAGAGGCGAATCTCGCTAGCTTTAGGTACGAATGCACGAATTGCCAGGGCCTGAGAACTTTCGTCATATTCACGCAGAACCGGGTAAATCGGGTTACTGTACTCATGAGCAAAAGTGTAGGTAGTGTTAACTGCAGACTTATAAGTCGGAATCTGCTGTTCACGGTCATCACTCAGACACTGATAGGTAACGAACTGCTGCTCACCGCCGTCAGTGGAAACGTCCTGAATACAAGGCATTTCAAACCAGGACAGAACACGATAGATGCTAGCGGTAGCACCGGCCGGGAACTGCAGGATATTAGTGGTGTCGATACCTTCTACGGTGATAGTAGTAGCTGTTTTGCTTACTACTCGCAATTGACGAGAAGTCAAACGAGACCAGCTAGAACTAACAACAACAATAAAATCACCCGCAACAAAATCAGTGGTATCGGCCACGGTCATTACTGGACGAACTGCGTTACTGATTGCCGTTACCGCTACTTCAGCGGACTTAGAACCTTCAATAAAAATTTGGGTGCCATTTGAGAGATGGGCCATGTAAATCTCCTTAATTAGTCTAATCTTACGTAAAATCGGACAGGAATGAACCAGCCGGATTGTGATTTCACCACAGGGTGCACAGTCCCGCCTTCATAAATGTATCCGCTGTCAAGCATTGTACCATCGGCGAAAGCATTTGCCAACTGACTAGCCAATTGGCGAGGCCTATCAACACCAGTTCCAGGCGCAAAAAATATCGACACCTGGCACATGCCAACATAGTAACGACAGGTGCGCTGAAGTGACCATGTAACAGTATCAACTTCTGTGTAGTCAAACTTAAGCCAGTTACCGCCATTGGCTGGAGGAGTGAATCCACAGTTTTCATAAGCAACTGGAAGTCCACCGGCAACATCAACCGCTGCGTCACTAACTAACTTCCTGCAAGCTACTGATAATTCATAATGCACGTTTAGCCTCCTGCACTGCTTCAGAGAAGTATCTACCTAACCTTTGCTGGACAATCCCGAGAACGCCATTAGGAGCCTGATTGGATGAACCGAACTCAAGCCCCTGCGCGTAATCGAGTCTGTTGCTCAGGTATATAATGTTTGTATTCCGGTCACGAGATAATGCGGCAATCTGCCTGCGAAGCGCATTTCTCGTTTCTCCGCCATCCTGATCATAGTTATTTAATGACTGAGCTGCTGGAGCGTTACCTGTAGCCTGCCAGTTCCCTCTGAATCGACCAGTATCAACCGGAGAAAGTTTAACTATATCGTTTGCAGCCTTAGTTAATGTGCCTTCAACGATTAGTTCTACGCCTTCTGTGACGCTATCAATCCAGTCGTTAATTGACCTGCGGAAAGTAACAATATCATTAGCCATAGGTTGCAGCCCTCCGCAATACTGGACGATATGCGATTACCGTTCCTGTGGGCTTAACTGGTCGCGGGTCAATTACCGTATATGCTTCATTGTCGATGTAGACTCTATCGCCTTCCGATATAACCGAATCAGCCGTAAAGATTCCGCGCCTATCACCAAACTTAATGATATCACCATCAATATCCCGAGCTTTAAACTCACGAATAACCCCTTTAACTGTGTAAGAGCGACCTGGTGTTGATTGCTCGTAGCCATTTACGATTGCAAATGTTGGCTGAGTTGTCGCATCGAAAACGCCGTCACCATCTGAAAGGAGGTTAATCCCTGTTTTTATCTGCTGTTGCAGAAGTCGATGGTCCATTAGCAGCATCCTCGCCCTTTACCCATGATGAGACCCCAGCCACCAAGTTTCTTGCGATAAAGCGCAAGATATAACTTGCCCCAGCTAGAAGCAGATAAATCAGAAGAACTTTGAGTAGCAGTCGATGTGTCATAGGTGATTGTGTACTCTCCAGATAGTGAGTAGGACTTGACCCGCTCAGACGATGTCTGCGTTGAATCGTTCTGCGTCTTAAGTGCGATATCCTGGCTAAGCAGATGCAGCGTATAGAATGCCAGTGCCTGGACTTGCTTATCACTGAATCGCTCGAAACAAACAAACAACTTAGCCACCTCAACCCATGCATTCAAAACCTCGTCTGGCTGACTAACTAGCGGCGGGTATAGCGTTCGCATATACGCGATTACTTCTTCATTCATGATTTCACTCCAATAAAAAAGGACTCCGTAGAGTCCTTATTGTACGATTAAATAGTGCCGCCGTCTTCTGCTTCTTTTACAGTCTTAGGCTCTTTCTTGGGCTTCTTCTTGCTGAGGATTTCTTCAGCCACGGCTTTAGTTTCCTGGCGACTGTCGTTTACCTCAAGGCGACCTTCAGCCACCAAGCGCTTATGACCATCTTCCATTTCTGCAACTTCAAAGTAATCACCAGGAAGTACCATTTTTTCTGGGGTAAAAATCAGGCTTGCACTAACATTTGTTAAACGAATCATTTTTATCTCCTCTTAATTGATTTGGGTATTATACATCATCACAAACAAAAATAGCACCCCGAAGGATGCTATGTCTTTGCAAAAAGTGCTACTTATGCTGCTGGAATGGTAATACCTTTCATGATTGCCATGGTCAGCGGGCGGTAGATTACCAAGCCAGTTGACTTTGAGGTTACCGGAACGCGGAAATGCAGGTCTTTCGGCTGAGCCGGCAGAGCGTTGGTAGCCTCTGGGATCTCGATGCTCATATTCAGAGGGTCGTACTCATAAGCCATTGCTGCTTTACCACCTAAACCATCATAGTTATCCAGGAATGCCAGATACTGAAGTTCAACGCCGGGGTTGTTACGAGTAAACAGCTCAGCGTAACTAATGGTTGTGTTGGTTGCCAGTTTCTGCATCAGGCGACGAGCAGAAGCTGGAAGCAGGATGCGGTTAGCTCGATGGAATCCGTTAGTTGCAGTCTCGATAGAATCAATCAAACGAGTAACGTCATTGGTGGCAACTTCAGCACTCACCCAACCGCCAGTGGTCTGGGTTACCTGGTTAACGTTAGGAGAATTGAATACGCTATTGATGCCGTGAGGTGTAGAACCAGACCAAACCAGCTTATCTAAAAGGTTGTCGTGCGCTTCAAAAGCGATAGACTGCTTGCGAGTCTGCAGAGAAGAACCAGTTGCAGCTCCTGCTTTGATTTCGTCAATGGAAATCAAGTATGCGTTACCGAAACGGAATACTTTACCTTGCTTCTCAGTTGCCAGGGCGTCAACAATCGGCAGGTCATCAGTGTAGTCAGCAACAATCTGAGCTACGCCAACTGCATCCAGCTCTGGATATTCGAAGTACTTGGCGTGGCCCGGGATTTCGCTGGTGACTGGGAACAGGTTAACTACTGAAGTCGGTGCGTATTCACGCTCGTAAACGCGATTCAGAGAAGCGGTCAATTGCTTAACAGTCCAGATGCCCGCCGCATCAGCTTTATCTACGCCCATACGACGCAAATGATTAGTAATTTCGTTTTGCTCGAAAGCGTCAAGTTTCATGGTCATTCTTAAGTCATCCTTTATGTTAGTAATGTACGAAAAGATTATACAAGGTTTAGCCTATCGAGTGCAATAGAAACGATAGGCTGTTTTTACTACACGCCTACAGGGATTAATTCAGTCTGCGCTTGAGGTCTTGCGCACAGCTCACCACGAATAAACATCCTGCCAAATGTAGTGGCGTTAGCTGAAGTGTTGTGCGTTGTTATCTGGAACTTGTACTCCTTATACGTAAAAGAATCGTAAATGAATATATTGGAAACACCTGACTGATTTGACACAAATGCACTTGTTGGGTATATCTCGGAGTTAGCAGCAATCGTTTGACTTGCATTATAAAACTGACTCTCACTATATGTTGAGAATCTACTAAAATTCCCTGAAATATATATAGAAGTCTTTGAAGCTGATGTTAAATTTCTAAGACCAATGTTCATCCTGTCGCCAGTGTTATGCCCGGTAATTATTAATTCAAGAGTTTCATCAAGCCTAACCCTTAACCTCTGTGTATTTGTGTATGGCTGCTGGTATGCCCCATAAGATACAACAATACCAGGATCACCCTTCTCGCCGCGAATGCCTTGCTGGCCCTGAATCCCCTGAGCGCCGGTATCACCCTTAGGCCCCTGAATGCCGGCTGGACCTTGAGCACCAGTCGCACCAGTAGCGCCAACTAAACCCTGTTGTCCTTGAATGCCTTGCGCGCCCGTATCACCTTTAGGACCCGCAGGTCCAATATTGCCTTGCGGACCAACTGGACCTTGATCGCCTTTTGGGCCCTGCAATCCCTGAATGCCCTGCAAACCCTGCGGACCCTGAGCGCCAGTATCGCCTTTTTCTCCTTTCTCGCCACGCTCACCCTGAATACCTTGCGGACCTTGAGCGCCATCTACACCAGGCGAACCCTGAGCCGCTAGCAATTCCCATGAGTCAGATTCGTCTGGCCTTTCTCCAGTCACGGGCGCAGTTGCAAACCAACTGGAGCTATTGAAAGTAACCACATCGTCTTTCTGGTAGGTAGCAGTCTCATCGAAAACGCCAACAAAGTTCAGGCCTGCCGGACCAACTGGGCCTGCATCGCCTTTATCGCCCTTCTCACCACGAATACCCTGAGGACCTGCTGGGCCGATATTACCTTGTGGACCTGTAGGGCCTTGCGGACCATTTGCTCCCGCTGGACCCTGCGGACCCTGCAATCCTTGCTCGCCTCGCATACCTTGAGCACCAGGAGCGCCATCTGCACCAGTAGCACCAGCCTCACCTTTTGGACCAGCTGGACCAGCCGGACCTTGTGGGCCTACCGGGCCTTGCGGGCCTTCTGGACCCTGTGGCCCCACTGCGCCAGAACCAGGATT
Source organism: Fibrobacter sp. (assembly GCA_021443065.1). Classification (GTDB taxonomy): domain Bacteria; phylum Fibrobacterota; class Fibrobacteria; order Fibrobacterales; family Fibrobacteraceae; genus Fibrobacter. The sequence continues at coordinate 1,516 of JABUUR010000187.1, read as the reverse complement.
CGGATCACCTTTTACCATCGCAACGATAACCTGAGACGATGATTCCTGTGAGTCGTTGAATACCTGGAATCCCTCCGCTAACTTCTCATTAACTACACGGACAAGTCCACCCCTGGTCTGCGCTTCAGCCGCGAAAAACTCAGTTACCAGGGAGTTTGTTCCCTTTGCTACAGTCATTGCGATAGACTGAGCGCCAGCTAGCTGGATGCTACCGTAAGGCTTCCAGCCCTCACCGATAAGCCTGTTTACTTCAGCAGCAAGGCCAGCGCCAGTAGAGCGCGTCACTGCAAAAAATTCTGTTGCCATCTTTATAACTCCTATTGATTAAAAGGTTTAATCATTCTAGCAGATTGCGGGCATAAAAAAACCTCCCGAAGGAGGCTTTAATTACGCTTTTGAAACAGATAGGAATTCTACCTTGGTTGCTTTCTGTGATTGCCTAAGCGTTTGGCTAACCTTGTTCATTAAATCGTAATCATTAAATGCAAGTTCCATACCTGAAGTAATTCCAACGCCGAAGTTATATGTAACCCTAGCTACATAATTATATCCAATCGGATATACTGGAGGAGTCAGGCTTAAACCTTTCTTAGCTGCTTTGATACACTCTGACGCCATAGCTAATCCTCTAAACTGGTGACCTGCGCCGTTAGGATGCACGTTGTCGCTGCCAGTATAGATAGACTTGTTATCAGCCGTAACGTAGTTGCTAATCTTGATTACCTCGACACCAAGCTCTGCTGCAACTGGCTCCAGCAGTACGTTTACTAATGATATGTTAGAGGTCAAACCCGCAGGGGTCGCAGCACTAATCAGAATGATTGGAGTTGTTGGATACTTCTTCCTGGCTTCAAGTACTGCAAGCCTGAATGATTCCTGCAACTTAAACCTGTTGTCACCTGTATTTATAGCGGCAGCATCGTTATACCCAAGAGCAAATGATATAACGGCAGGCTCTCGATTAAGCATGTTAAGCCTTGTCTGCACCCTTGATTGCGGATATTGGCCTCCAGTAGAGTTCCAACCTGAACCGCCAATACCTTCAGCGATACCATCAAAACCAAGTGAGCGACTAAAAGCATAAAAGTCATTAACAGCTGGCGATGTACCATAATCCCTATTAGGGTATGCAGCGCCAGTTCCGTAGGTGTAGCTATCTCCCATCTGATAGATTAGCGGTCGCTCATTTGGAATGTCGTTAATCACGGTATCGGTGGTCTGGAATACGATTGCACCAATTGCGGTGTTTACGCTGTAAATCTCAAAGTGACGCATTTTCCTCTGAGTGGATTCATTGGCAACAACCCTAATCCAGCTAACAGCCTCACCATTTGGAGTCATGAATGCATCCTGATTTAACAGCTTCCCATCACAGAAGATTGAGTAGCTGCCAACTGAGCCAACTGTTTTAATCTCGAACTGTTGCGAGTCGGTTACAAATTCAGTTTTCATCTGAACGCCGTTAGGTGACTGCCCTGTGTAGGATGCCGCAACCGTAGCCAAACCGTAGGTAGTA